>JANPDX010000368.1:0-2670 GCA_031431695.1 Dehalococcoidia bacterium | reverse complement strand
GCTTCATCGGCCATCGAGCGGGTTCACCGTGATGACCTTCGGCGTCGGTATCGGCGCACTAATCGGGACCTTCACGCTTGCCGTGATGACCGGCATTCACCAGGGCAAGCTCCTCTTCCTGATGGCGCTGGCGAGCGGTCTCTCCCCAATCCTTATGGGCGCGAGCATGAACCTCTACCCGGCGGCATTCAGCGCGACCCTGATGGGGTCATCCCAGGCGATGTTCATGGCCCTGAGCGCGATGCTGCTCCAGGAAGTTGTCCCGGACGCAATTCGCGGGCGCGTCATGAGTCTCTACCTGATGTCAGCAGGCGGCATCATGGCGATCATGAACCTTGCGTTTGGCACGCTCGCCGACCACACCGGCTCGCCGATCCTGTTCGCGTTGCCGGGAGCGCTATTCGTCGCGATCACCCTCGCCTCGACGGCGACGGGGCCACACCTTCGTAGGATTTATCGGACGGGCAGGACTGTCCCCCTGCCGACATGAACCTGACCCCGGTGCGTTCACGTTCAGGCCGCCTCAGCCGAAACGACCAGGCGGTGGCGGCCTGATTCTTTAGCTTCGTAGAGGGCACGGTCGGCAAGATCGTAGGCACAGCTTACGGCGTCCCTCGCGTCATCCGAACCGCGCCTGCACGGGGCGATACCGGCGCTAACGGTGACGGTAATGCTTTCGCCGCCGGGGAGCACATACGGAGAACTGGCCACGCGTTCGACAGACTCGCGACAGACTCGTTCGCCCTCAGCCAGCGGACCCGTGAACATGAGTCCGAACTCTTCGCCACCGAGCCGGCCGAGGATAGCGGTACCCTCGACGGCTTGCGCGATGCGGCCGGCAACCTCGCGGAGGACAACATCGCCAGCCGGGTGTCCGAAGCGGTCGTTGATGGTCTTAAACAGGTCGATATCGAGAATCGCGATGGCACTCGGACGGGTAGCCTGCGTGGCGTCGAACCAGGCTCGCCGGGAGAGCACTCCCGTGAGCGCATCGTGGCTCGCGAGGTATTCCGCCCGGCTCCGGGATTCCTCGGCCTGGCGGGCCAGTTCCTCGGCCTTCTCCTTTTCCGCTCGCAAGTCTTCGTTCAGCTTGCTCATCACGCGTTGGGCCTGGAGCTGTTCGGAGACATCCACGGTGACCGCGATCACTCCCGTAGCATCGCCGGCGTCGTCTTTGAGCGGCGCGTACTGTGTCTGGAAATCGGACGCCCTCATGCGAATCACGTTGTCGAAGGTCTCGCCGCGAAGGCCGCGGTCAAGGTTTAGCCTCATGTCCGCGCCCAGGTGCCCGGGCATGACATCGAAGACGGACTTACCGACAAGCGACCCGGGAACCTGGCCGATTGAGTCCAGGCGGGCGCCTTCGAAGAGGAGGATGGTGCCGTCGGGATCGAAAACGGTGATGAAGACCGGCGCGTTGGCGAAGATCGCGCGCAGCCGGTGCTCGGTTTGGCGAAGTTCGCGATTCAGCTCAAAGGCCTTGATCGTCGGTGCCGCCTGGGCGACGAGCGCCGAGAGAAAATCCAGTTCTTCCTGCCTGAAGTTGTGTTTCTCGGAGCCGCAATAGGTAATTGTCCCGAGCATCTGGTCGCCAGCCAGAACCGGGAATGAAGCCATGGAGATGATGTGGGCGCGTTCGTAGAAGGGGCGAAGTTCGTCATTGACGAGGAGTTGCTCGTTGGGGTCCGAAACGTCGGGGACCAGGTACGGCTCTCGCGTCCAGGCCACACGCCGGGCGACGAGGATATCACGCTGTCCAGAGTTCTCGGATTCCCGGCCCTGGCGGCCACGAGCGGCGGCGTCCGTATTCGAGTGCCTCCCCACATTCACCGCGCGTTCGATCACGCGCTCGATGTTCGGGTCAAAGAGGAGGATGGCGACCCACGCGAATCCGGAAGCGCGGGCCAGGGCAGTCGCGAGGGCCGGGAGGACAGACTCGGACTGGTAGGTCTGAGTGAACGCTTCGGCGACTTCGGCAAGCACCTTCATCTGCGACCGCAGGCGCTCTTGTCTGGCGCCATCGAGCACGTTCGCCACCAGGTAGGCCATCAACGGGCGAATCGTGTGGATGATGTCCATCTGGTCACGGCTGAAACCCGAAGGCCAGGGCCCGCGAACGATGAGCAGTTCGGAGTTGCTCTCATCTCCGGGAAGAATTGTCGCGACATGCGTGGCCGGCACACCAGCTTCGATGACGAGCATCTCCTCAACCAGGCGTTCGTTCACCCGCAGCAGGCGCACCGCGGTTGTCGCGTCCCCGGCAAGGTCTCGCCATGCGTTCCAGTAACCGCGCTGCTTGATCTCATAACTGGTAGGGTCTTCATCAGAGCCGAGCCGGACGAAGTACGGGTCACCCGCCCGAATGACGTACGCCTCTGCCGCGCCGAGCAAGTCGCGGATGTGTTCGCAAGCGGTCACTACCGTGGCCGTTGTCGCCACGCTCGCCGGTGTGGCAACAATGGATGAGAGCGAACCGAGCGCCGCAAACATTGCGTTTCCTTCTCCGCCCAATCCCCCCTTCCGGAGTATCGGTATGATCGGGAAAAACCTTATGCCCCGCTCACACCCGAACCTTTTCACACCACCGAATCGAGCCAGCCGATTATGTCCGCGGTCACTTCGCCGCGGTTGGTTTCGTTCAGCATCTCGTGGCGGCCGTCCTTGTAGTAG
>JANPDX010000367.1:0-2816 GCA_031431695.1 Dehalococcoidia bacterium | reverse complement strand
CCAGTCATGGCAAGGCCGAAGTCCCCCACCTTCACCGTGCCGTCTGCCGCGACGAAGACATTGGCGGGCTTGAGGTCGCGGTGGACGACGCTGGCTTTGTGCATGAAGGCGAGCGCGCGGGTGATGTCATTGGCGATTGCGAGGACGCGTCCCACGTCCATTGGCCGCCCGCCAAGCAGTCCGGCGAGGTCGCCACCGGTCATGTACTCCTCAACGAGGAAGGGGCACCCGTTTTCTTCGCTGATATCGAAGATCGTGACGAGTTGCGGGTGCGCGCCCATCCGCGCCATGGCCCGGGCTTCGCGAGTGACACGCTCGCGGCTGCCCTCATCGAGACCCTCGACACGGAGGACGGCGATCGCGATGTCGCGGTCGAGCGTCGTGTCGCGGGCAAGGTAGACCTGTTTTCGGCCGCCTTCACCCAGCAGACGGGAGACACGGTAACGGCCATTCCCGAAGGCGGCGGGGAGCGGCGGGGCGATTTTGGATTTCGGATTTTGGATTTCGGATTGGGCCGGAGTGGCTGTGCCGGCTGCGCCGTTCGCCTCGGCCATCTTCAGGAAGTGTTGGGCGTCCTCGTTCGCCTCGTCGATTGCGAGGACGGCGCGGGCGTTCTCAGCGACGATGGCCCAGGCCTTGCGGCCCGTGGCCTCATCCGCTTCATCGAGGAGCGCATCAATCCGCCGCTGGATACGTTCGCTTGGCATTGGCGGAATACTACGCGCAAACGGCGACCGCGGGGGGGATCGCGCCGCCCGGAGAACATGGGGTCATATCGTGGTCTTCGGGGGACGAACAAAAAGGGCCACGCGACGGCCCTCGTTGTCTTTACTCAGTAATAAGAACAGAGAATTGCTACTTACAGGGTCTCACCTTCAAGTAGCACCTGCATTCGAATGCTACTTCTTGAGCGGCAGTCCGTTTACGTCATTGACCTTGCCCATGGCAATCATGATCAAGTCGATGAGTGCCCAAACGCCCAGGCCACCGAGAGTGATGAGTTTGAGGATCCCAAGCTTCGTGTACCCGAGGTAGAAGCGGTCGACGCCGAGGCCACCAAGGAACAACGACAGGAGAACTGCTGTCATGAACGATTTATCTGATACCTGATCTGCCATTGAAGAATCCCCCTTTACTTTCAGGAGGATTCTTGCAACGCCGATCCATGGAGTCAAGTAGGGGTTTCCCTTCTACCGGAATTTGCCGGTCGAAGGCCAGCACGGTAGGCGTCGTTCTCCCGCCAATGAGGCAACGGCGGGGTGGGTTCGCAGCCTTATTCGTGCTCGCAACTCTCGTCGTGGGCCGGCTTCGACGGGGGAACGTCGATTGCGGGGTTTGAATTGAAGAAACCGACCGGGAAGAGCTTGAAGCCCGCGTAGTAGGTCGGCATCACCGGCCAGTCCTCCGGGCGCGGGATGTGGTTATGTCCGAGTGTGTACCACACGACGATGTCCGTATTTTCGATCGCCCGGTCCGCGGCCGTCCACTCCGGCAGGCCGGCGCCACCGGCATGCTGATTCGGATACTGCCCGGCGGCATGCATTTCACGGCGGTCGTAGGCAGTCACCCAGAGGTGGTTCGTAGCGAAACCGGCGCGCTCGATCAGGCTCGAACCGGGAAGGTTCATCGGGAGGCAGTTCTCCATCGGCATCAGCTTGTACGAAACGGGCTGGCCCATGGCGTTGTTCGAACCAGGGTTGACGATGCGCCAATAGCGGGCCGTGTCCTGGTTCACGCGCCGTTTCGCCAGCGATTCGCGCGCGAGCAGGGTCGATTTCGCGAAGAAGGCGTTGCCGAACGGGTTGTCAGCGGAGAGCGGTTCGGCCTCGGTATTCACCTCGTAAACCGAGTTGCCGCCATCGTCCAGGTTGAAATCGAGTCGCACGCTGAAGAAGTGCTGGTGGATGGGTGCATACACGCCGGGCGCGACGATCGTCCCGTACTTCCGAGTCTCCCCGGGCGCGATGGCCCCGACGGAAAGGATCCCGGTGAGCTTGATTTCGTATTCAATCGCGCCGTCCTGGTAGAAGTACCAGAAGAAGCCATATTCGTAGTTCCCGACGGTGGCGATGCTCGAAAGCACCAGCCGGCGTGAGCGGCGCACCTCCGCCCCCGTTTCGCGGTCGACATGCTTCCAGAGGATTCCATAGTCCTCTTCGTGGAGGCAGATTGCGTTCTTGATGGTGTAGGGCTCGCCATCGGGTGCGGCGAGCACACCATCGAAGTAGCGAATCTCGCCGAGGCAGTCGCAGCCGAGTTCGAGGGAGTTCGTACACATCCCGATGCCGTACTCGCCGGCATCGAAGGCGTTCTTGCGGTTATGCATCGGGCCGGGGTCACCGTATGGCACCACCATTTCCGAAAGCGAGGCGCGGTTCAGAATGCCCCGCACGCGGCCCTTGTCTTCGTAGCCCACGTTATAAAGGACGAGGCCTTCGCGGTGGGTGAAGCCGAACCGGATCTGCCATTTCTGCCAACGAATGAGTTGCCCGTCGATTTCGAAACTTGGGCCGTCGGGCTGGTGAATTTCGAGCGGGCGGACTTCTTCACGCTGATTCGTGACCAGTGCGGAAGCGTAGTTTGCGTCGCCATCCGGGAGCGGCACGACGCCGTGGTCTTCGACGCGCACGACTTCCATCGCATTCAGGTCAACGACCGCAATCACGCCGTCGATTGGCCTGGCGTAGGCGTTGTCGGTCTTGTGCTTGCGGACCCAGCAGAGGGCGCGAGTGAGGCGCTTCGTGTTGTCTTCGGCGAACCCGAAATTCCCGTTCGGCCAGCAATCGATAGCCACAAGCGACATGTCGGTCACGCCC
>JANPDX010000366.1:0-1877 GCA_031431695.1 Dehalococcoidia bacterium | reverse complement strand
GCGCCTTCGAAGCGGCCGTCCCCTGTGCCCCCGATGGGCCACCCGGCCACGGGTGATCCGCCCCGGCGATGACGATGTACTTCGCCTGGACACCATCCTTGCAGCCGGACCACACAGCCGTCGTCAGTGCCCCTTCGGTCGTGCGCTTTGGGCTGGCGGCACAGCCCATCGCCGAAGTCCACAGCGAAAGCGTCTTCTCCATCGAAACGAACGGCACCCCCGCGATCGAACGCGACCCCTCGCCGCCATCGATTGGGTGGTTCTGGTCCGAGTCGCCATGAATCGCCAGCAGATTCGTCCCCTTCGCCCCCTTGCAGGTCGGCGTCTCCAGCGAACCTGCAACCGGCGCAATCGCCTTCACCATCTCCGGCCGCTCGCAGCCAAACCGGAACGACATCATGGCGCCATTCGAATGGCCGGTCATGAACACGCGAGCCGTATCGACCGGTAGCTGACGAGAAAGCTCGCCGATCAGCGCCGCAAGGAACCCGGCATCATCGATGTTCTTCCGGGCAGCCTGTCCGCAGCACGCACCGGCGTTCCAGGTACGGTCCACGCCGTCCGGAAACGCGACAACGAAGCCCTCCGTTTCCGCCAGGGCCTCGAACCGGGAGGTAGTTGCGAACTGGTCGCCCCAGCCGAGCCCACCATGAAGCGCCAGCACAAGCGGCACCTGCTTCGCCGAAGTAACGGATTTGGGTACATAGAGCCGGTACGTCCGCTCAAGTCCGCCAAACTCGAGTGTCCGGTGGCTGACTCCTGTGGCGGGCGCCGCGCCAGAGCCGGGTGTGGTTTCCGCGCGCACTTCCGTCGGGGCCGGTTCGTCGGCAGCATCTTTCGAACGGCACCCCACCACACCGAACGTCAGGACAATCAGCAGGATGACCGGGAGAGCCTTGTTCATCACGTTCTTCATTGTGCTCTCAACATGTCCCAAAGCCGCCGAAAAGTGACGCGCCCGGCCAAGGGTTCACCATTAACCCCCAGCCCCCTCTCCATGACATGGAGAGGGGGCTGGGGGGTGAGGTCGGCTAAACCTGGAGTTGGACGAGCGCCTCGCCCTCGACCACCGACTCGCCATTCTGGTTCGTTGTCACGACCTTGATCGTGGCAACGCCGCCTTCCACGGCGGTCACTTCGCCCTTCGCGGTGAGGGTGTCGCCCGGCCAGACCTGCTTGGTGAACCGCACACCGTACTTCTTCAGTGCGGTCGGCCCGACCCAGTCGGTCAGCATTCTGCCGGTGAGGCCCATCGAGAGCATGCCGTGAGCGAAGACCGATGGGTAACCAGCCATCTTTTGGGCGACGCCTTCATCATGGTGCAGCGGGTTGAAGTCCCCGCTCGCGCCGGCGTACTTCACGATGTGGGAGCGGTTCACGTTCTCAATCACGATCTGCTCGCGCTTGTCGCCAACTTTGAGTGTCATATCAGTCTCCTACTGGTCTACGGCGCGTTCGGTCTGAACGCCAACGCTGGTTGCGGTCACACACAGCACGCCATCCTGGTTGCGGTACTCGGTGATGGATTCGGAGAATGTCATCTTTCCGCCGCGACGGCCTTCCTTCTCCCAGCGATTGCCCGGCTTCGTCGTCACGGTGAGGGTATCGCCTTCGTGGATCGGATGGTGGTACTCGTACTGCTGTTCGGCGTGAAGGCCACGGCCGAGGCCGCCGCCACCACCGTCGCCGCGGTGGGCCGGGGGTGGGCCGCTGCGCGGTCGGGTCAGGTCCAGCGCGTAGTTCGGCTGCCAGTGCGCGCTGCATTGCACGAATGTCGGCGGGACGACCATGCCGCCTACAGCCTTCGTCGCCGGATCGTTCGGGTCCGAGTACTCGGGCCGGATATCGAGCACTGACCGGGCAAACAGCATTACCTG
>JANPDX010000365.1:0-2175 GCA_031431695.1 Dehalococcoidia bacterium | reverse complement strand
CGCGAAACACAACCGTACGAAACCGCCTCTCGAAACTTGCGCACCGGAGACTTGAGACCAATGACTGACGATCTCTATATCCGCTGCGAAGACCTGTTCAAGATTTACAAGACCGCGAACCTCGAAGTCGTTGCGTTGCGTGGACTGGATCTCAAGGTGGGCTCCGGCGAATTCATGGCTATCGTCGGTGCTTCGGGTTCTGGAAAGAGCACCCTGCTCAACATCCTCGCTGGTCTCGACACTCCCTCCGCCGGGCGCTGTTTCGTTGGCGGCGAGGACCTTCTCACCATGTCATCAAGTGACATGATCCGCTATCGGCGCAAGAGAGTCGGATTTGTCTGGCAACAGACCGGCCGAAACCTCGTTCCGTATCTCGATGCCGTGCAGAACGTCGAGGTGCCAATGGTGCTTGACGGAGTCCCGGCCACCGCCGCCCGGAAACGAGCCACCGAACTCCTGGAGACCGTCCTCATGGGACATCGGCTCCACCATCGCCCCGAAATGCTCTCGGGCGGTGAGCAGCAGCGCGTCTCAATCGCCGTGGCCCTCGCCAACAACCCGCCGCTCCTCCTCGCGGACGAACCGACCGGAGAACTTGATTCGGTCGGCGCCGACACCGTTTACGACGTCTTCCGAGGGCTGAACAAAGACATCGGAACTACTATCGTCATCGTTACGCACGACCCGGACATTGCCGCCCGTGTCGACCGCGTTGTGGCCATCCGCGATGGCCGCACGAGCACGGAAATCTATCGCCGCGTCCGTTTCGAAGGCAGCAAGACGGAAATCACCCACGACGAATATGTCCTGGTGGATGCCGCCGGCCGCCTTCAAGTTCCTCGTGAGTACCTCGATAGGCTCAACATTCACGAGCGAGCTCGGGTGCTCATGGGCGAAGGCCGCATCGAGGTGCTCCCGGGTGGGACACCGCGCGGTTCGGGGAGGGAGCACTGATGGCGGGAAGTTCTATCGAAGTTCGAGGTGTCGGCCGCCGTTTCAAGGTTGGTAGCGAAGAACTCTGGGCGGTGCGGAATATCGACCTCACCGTAGCCAGTGGCGAATTCCTCGCCCTCATCGGCCGTTCCGGTTCCGGCAAAACGACCTTGCTGAACGTCATCGCTGGTCTCGACCGTCCAACCGAAGGGGAAGTCTCCATCGATGGTGACCGGGTCGATACCATGTCGGAGGGTCAACTCGACAAGCTGCGGCGGCACAAACTCGGCTTCATCTTCCAATCGTTTGGCTTGCTCCCCCTGCTTTCAGCGCGTGAGAACATCGAACTCCCTCTGCGCATTGCTGGCGTCGGCTATTCGGACCGTCAGCAGAAGGTGAAGCGCGCCCTCGAATTCGTCGGCCTTGGCCGTCGGGCCGAGCACCGCCCGTACGAACTGTCGGGCGGCGAACAGCAACGTGTCGCCATCGCCCGCGCCCTCGCATCGGAGCCGTCGCTCATCCTCGCGGATGAACCGACCGGCGAACTGGACTCAGCGACCGCGACCGCCGTGTTTTCGCTGCTTCGCGAGCTCGCCCGCGCCGAGGGCATCACCATTGTCACCTGCACCCATGACCGGCTGGTCATGGAGATGGCCAGCCGCGTTGAGGAACTTGCCGACGGCCACGTGGTCACCGGTCCCCATCGCGAAGTCTGGGATCGAATCCAGCAACGCGAACGCAGCCCGTTCGCGGCCGCCATGCCGGCGGCTGAGGGCATGGACGCCCAGCCCGCGCTCTCCTCGCTCATCGGAGCCGACCTTTCTCAGTTCAAGCCAGCATCCGCGCGCGTGACCCACGTCGCTGCCGAACCGAAGCACGAAGAAGGCGTGGTGGACGATTCCCCGGCTCACCACCTGATGGAAAAGCGCATCGCGGCCTCAGAAAGCCACGCGAATACGGACTCCGCGGCGGCGGCGGACAGCAACGAGCCCGCAGCGAACCCGGAAGAGGCTCCCGCTCCGTCCGACAGTTGGGCTCGCCCCGACCGGTAGCCTCAGGCGTCCACCGCTCGGAGAGCCCGGCTGAGCATCCGCAACAGCCGCGGCCGTTCCTCGGCGATGCCTTCATCCAGCCGCCACGCGATTATCCCTGGCATCCAGCGCTGGAGCGCTGCCGTGTCCACCGGGCCGTATCCCGATTTGTACGCTCGGCGGGCCAGCCCCCTGCCCACTGCGATGAGCG
>JANPDX010000364.1:0-3617 GCA_031431695.1 Dehalococcoidia bacterium | reverse complement strand
CGCCCCATCAAACTTCGTCTCGCCACGCCTGAACCAATCGTATGCGCGTCTGCCGAAGCGTTGCCTGATACGCTCCGAGACCGTGGCAACGGCGCATGGATAGGCGCCAAAAGAAAACACCACGAGGTCGGGTTGGAACTTCTCCACGGAGTCCAGCGCCATTGGCACAGCGCGTGGACCCGTCGGGAATACGCGGACATGTCGCAGTTCAACCGGCTCGTCGAGCATTGCCGGCAATTCCGCAGCAGAGAGCCATGGCCACGCCGTGGAGGTGTCAGCCAGACCCATTCCAGATGAACTACTGGTTCCAAGGACTAGTAGCCGCAAGTGGCGCCCCCGGCCCGGGATCGTGGCATACGAATCGGACGGGGAAAACCACGCACACGGATGCCTTTCTTTTGCCCTTGTGCCCACTCTACGGATTCGTCCCCGAGGTGATGGGGTTTCCGCTCATGTTGGCAACGTTACGGCCGGGCGATGCTCATGCAACTACCTTCTGGGGTTTGCTTTGACTTCGTCTACCAGGTTCTCATTCCGCCGCGCCTTCCTTACCATGACCACACTGGTCGGGGTGGTACTCATTGGGGCGGCAGGCTCGAACTCTCTATCCCATCCCTTTGGAAGAGGGGTAGTGAGCGCTCTGACGATCACGGTTGACGGCAGTGGAGGCGATTGGACGAGTGCTGCTGCTTCGTTCGTCGACCCGGGCGACGACGCGGGAGGTGGATCCGGGGACCTCACGAAGTTCTGGGTCACCGCCGATGGCACTTCTATCTACGTACGCTGGGACGAGTACTTGACCGACAACAAGTCCAAAGTTGCGAGTGATGGGTTCTCCATTTCCATCGATACGACCGGAGGTTCGACCGTGAACGCCCGGGTCTGGGTCACGTTCAATGCACAGGGGAACGCTACCTCACAGATCGAAAGACCGCTCGGAACGTTCGCTTCTGCGGGCAGCGCCCAGCAGAACTGCAACGTGGTTGTGTGCGTTAACGGCGATTTCGCCTATGTCGAAGCCTCGATGTCCCTGGCGTCGCTTGGCGTTGCCTCGGGCACTGTTATCGGCATCAAGGCCGAAACTCGCGCCAGCGCTTCGACGAGTTCGAACGTGAAGGACTGCGTTCCCGGACTCGCGACTTGCGTCGGCACAATCTTGCTCAATACCGGGACCGGCCTCGTTGTGGTTACCGGTGGGCACTCCACCACCACGACCGTGGTCTGCAGCCCCTCATCGGTCCAGGTGGACACCACCACAACCTGCACCGCGACCGTCACCGATACCAGCGGTTCGTCGCCCAGCAGCCCGACTGGAGCGGTAACCTTCTCCGCAGCTACAGGCTCGTTCAGCGGCAATCCATGCACGTTGACCGCGGTGCCCTCCAGCTCACCCCCGAGGAGTACCTGCTCCGTGACCTACACCGGCACGCCCGCCGGCACAATCCCGGTGGGCGCGAGTTACGCCGGTGATAGCTCGCCGGTCCAATTCGCGGGCAGTACAGGCAGCGTCTCAGTCACGGTGACCCCCGAACCGACGGCGCCTGACGCAACTACGAACGCCGCCACCGGCGTGAACAGCGCCTCGGCGACCCTGAAGGGCACGGTCAACCCGAACGGGGCTTCCACGGCCGTCAGCTTCCTCTGGGGGACCGAACCCACACTCTCCGGTGGCGATACGGCAACCGTCACAGCCGCACAGAGCCACCTCACCGGCGCCAGCGGAGTCTCCGTCAGCTACGGAGTCACAGGTCTATCCCTCGGCACCACGTACTACTTCCGAGTCAGCGCGACGAACTCTGTCGGAACCACCACCGGCTCAATCCTCAGTTTCACCGCCACCGCCGCCGCGCCAGCTACCACTACAAACGCCGCCACGAGCCTGGCCTCGACCGGTGCGACGCTTAACGGCCTGGTCAACGCTAACGGCGAATCGAGTGCCGTGAGCTTCCTCTGGGGAACCCAAGCGAACCTTACGGGCGGCGACACCGCGACCGTAGCCGCCGCCGAGAGTCCAGTTACCGGCACCTCCAACACCGCCGTCACCTACGGGCTGACCGGGCTTACGCCAGGGACGGTCTACTACTTCCGCGTTTCGGGCACCAACTCCATCGGTTTCTCGGACGGCTCCATCCTGAGCTTTACGACGCTCGACAGCCCGGCCGTTACAACAAGTGCAGCCACCGGCGTGACCGAAACAGCGGCCACCCTCAACGGCTCGGTTAACGCGAAGGGAGCGTCCACCTCGGTCTCGTTCGTCTATGGCACGGACCCGGATCTGCTTTCGGGGACCACAACGACCGCGGCCGCCCAGAGCCCGGTCAGCGGATCGAGTAACACCGCCGTGGACCTCGCTCTCACGGGCCTAACGCCGGGCACCACCTATTACTACCGAGCCATCGGCACGAACAGCGTCGGCACCACCGAAGGTACGATCCTCCAGTTCAGCACCCCGCCGAACACGCCCGAGCCTTCGCCGACCGCAACGGCAACGGCGACCGCCACACCCACGCCAACAGCGACGGCGACTCCCACACCACCTGTCACACCAACCCCCGCTCCCACAGCGACGCCTTCGGCCACCCCAACGGCGAGTGCTACGCCAATACAGCCCCCCGCAGGGGTCCCAAACGAGATTCCGTCCACCTCGACGCCAACGGCGACGGCAGCGCCGAAGTCAACCGGGACAGCCCTACCGTCGCCAGGTCCGACTCAACAGGCGCCGGCGACGGCATCGGCAACGGCATCGGTGCCGGCGGCGCCTCCATCGCCGACTGGCCCCGCAGGGGCACCAAAAAATGGAATTAAGGGCAACACCGAACCCGGCGCCACCACCGTCATCCCTCCCGATGGCCAACCGCTCGCTGTGGGCGTCCGGGTTCGCCTGAACCCAGGAGGCCCGAATGAGGAAGACAACACCATCATCGGCCTCGACCCGGTCAGGTTCGCGACCCCACTAAAATACGGCCATCGGGAGGGCGAACCACTGATCGTTCTGCCCCCGGCATCCGCCGGCGGTGGCCCTTCCGGACCATCAGCGGCCACGCCGCAAGCACCAGCAACCGGGTCTGGCGTAGGCGGCAGTCATCCCGAGGGCGGCCTTTCTGTCACGCTCATGCTCGGCGTAGCCCTCCTGCTCTTCTCCGCGGTCACTGGCGCCGCCGGCCGAGTCGGCGGACGAAAGAAGTAGGCGACCACAACGGTTAACGACGGCCGCGGGCAGGGTGACTCCTCCGCAGCGGAAGAAGTCGAGCAATGGCGGCGGCAAGCCACTGGCGCCATTGCTCGGCCAGGATACGCGAAAGGTCGATGCCGTCCTGAAGCACCTTGCCGCCGATTGGCTCGCAAAGCTACGGTGCCGCCGCCTACCCCGGCTCCACCCGCAACCGCCCATCTTGAAACGCTCTCAGAACCGCGGCCGCCATCGCCTGATGCGCCTCCGCACTGACGTGAAGGCCATCGGGCAAGAACCAGCTGTCCGGGGACTTGCGGTCATGCGTGTTGATGAACAGGATGTGCAGGCGGTCGGTGACAGCGCGCATGTCCTGAAGGAACCGGTCAATGACCATCTCCTTCTCGGAGCGGCGGCCTTCACGGGTCCTGGGCAGCTTCACCGCCCC
>JANPDX010000363.1:0-1636 GCA_031431695.1 Dehalococcoidia bacterium | reverse complement strand
GCGCTGAGCGAAAGCAAAGTGCGCGACGTCTATCTGTTAGGAAGGCGCGGACCCGCCCAGGCGGCCTTTACCAACCCGGAACTCAAGGAACTCGGTGAACTGGAAGTGGCGGACGTCATCATCCGGCCGGATGAGGCCGCTCTTGACGACATAAGCGCTCAAGAAGTTGAAGCCAGCGGCGACCGGATGCTTGCCCGCAAAGTTGAGATGATCCGCGAGTATTCGCAACGCCAGGCCCACGGACGCTTGAAGCGGCTCCACCTGCGGTTTCTTGTCTCGCCGACCGAGGCAATCGACAACGGCCGCGGCGCGGTTGGTGCGCTGCGGATCGTGCGAAACGTGCTGCGCAAGAGCGAGAGCGGCGCCATTTCCGCTGAACCAACCGGCGCCACCGAAGTGCTCCCGGTCGGGCTCGTATTCCGTTCTGTCGGCTATCGCGGAGTCGCGCTGCCGGGTGTGCCGTTCCACGAACGATGGGGCGTCATCGCGAATTCCGCCGGCCGCGTAAGTGATCCGGAATCGGGAGCCTCGGTCACCGGTGAGTATGTCGGGGGCTGGATCAAGCGCGGCCCCTCCGGTGTGATTGGCACGAACAAGCCATGCGCTGTCGAGACGGTATCCGCGATGCTGGAAGACGCTGCCGCGGGCAACACCTGGGAACCGGTTGCGCCGGGCGAAGACTCGGTCGAAACCCTCCTCAAGAACCGTGGCATCGACTTCACAACCTTCGACGATTGGTGCGCGCTCGACAGCGCCGAGCTCCTGGCAGGCGAACAGTGTTCGAGGCCGCGTGTGAAGTTCGGGTCGCGATCCGAAATGCTCGCGGCACTTGGGCGTGAGAATGGCCGCGCCGCCGGATGATGGTAGGATGGTCAGTGCCCGCCGCGTGAGGCCCCTTGGTGGCCCGCTCGGGACCAACCGAACAACAACCAACAGGAATCCGAATCATGAAACTCGCGAAGCGTGTCGAGGCGCTGCCTCCCTACCTGTTTGCCGAAATCTCCAAGAAGATTGCCGCCAAGCGCGCGGAAGGCATCGACATCGTCACGTTCGGCATTGGCGACCCGGACCTGCCAACGCCCCGCCACATCCTCGATGCGCTACACACGGCGGTCGAGGAGCCCGTGAACCATCGCTATCCGGAGTCGGAGGGGCTCCCCGAACTTCGCCAGTCGATCGCAGACTGGTACGAGCGCCGATTCGAAGTGAAGTTCGACCCTACCAAAGAGACCCTGCCGCTCATCGGTTCGAAAGAAGGCATCGGCCATATCGCGCTGTGCTTCATCGACCCCGGCGACATTGCCCTCGTGCCGGACCCGGGCTACCCGGTCTACGAGGTGGGCACGATGTTCGCCGGCGGCACCAGCTACAAGCTCGATTGCACCCGCGAAGGTGGCTGGAAGCCCGACTTCGACGCCATCCCGAATGACGTGGCCGACAAGGCGAAGATCATCTGGCTGAACTACCCGAACAACCCTACCGGCGCGGTCGCGGACTTCGACTTCTTTGAGCGCGCCGTCTCCTGGGCGAAGAAGCATGACGTCGCGATACTGCACGACAACCCGTACTGCGACGTTGCCTACGACGGCTACAAGCCCATCAGCATCTTCCAGGTGCCGGGCGCTCGCGATGTGGC
>JANPDX010000362.1:0-3764 GCA_031431695.1 Dehalococcoidia bacterium | reverse complement strand
AGCTGGCAACCGCATCCAGGACCTGGAAGATGCGGATTGGCACGACACGATCGAGGTCAACCTCCACAGCACCTTCTACTGCTCGAGGGCGGCGGTGCGCCAGTTCCTGAAGCAGGGGCCCGGGGGAGTGATCGTCAACGTGGCAAGCGGCACGGCGCTACGGTCATCGCCTCAGTCGCTTGGATACGCCGCTGCCAAGGCGGGAGTCATCTCATTGACGAAGAGTCTCGCCGCTCAGCTCGTTGGTGAGGATATCCGCGTCAATTGCATTATCCCTGGTTTCGTGGCCCAACAGCCTCCGAAAGATGACGAAGAAGTCGCAATGCGTAAGCAACGGGGCCGGTTCATTTCGGTTCGCCGCCTTGGCGAAGCCTGGGAACTGGGTCCGCTGGCGGTGTTCCTCTGTTCCGATGCATCGAGTTATGTGACTGGGGAAGCGTTCTCCATCGATGGCGGCGGCCTGGCCGGTGGCATTGCCCCGACCGGTTACGCGGTTTCAGAACCCGCGGAGGTGAAGCATGGCTGATTGGAACCGTCGTCCGGGATTTGATCTCACGGGAAAGCGCGCGCTTGTGGTCGGCTGCTCGAACCCGGCTGGCCGAGCGATCGCACTGGGGCTCGCCGAAGCTGGCGCGGATGTAGCCATCGCATCAGCAACGATGGATGGGGACGAAGTAATGGAGGCGAAGCGGGTCGCGAAGGCAGTCGAAGCGCTTGGGAGGAAGTCTCTCGCCCACGGCTGGGACGTGACCCTGCCAACGAACGTGCAGGTCGGTCTGAAGCAGATTGGCCGCGACCTGGGAAAAGTGTCGATTCTCGTTTACAACGCCGACCAACCGCTGGCCAAACCAATCGAAAAGACTACCGATTCTGAGTTTGCCCGCGTGCAGGCGATCAACCAGAGCGGAGCGTTCTACGCCGCGCGGTCGTTCCTGAGGGAGTTTCCCGAAGGCGAGACCGGCCGGCTCCTGTTCATCAGTTCGATCTTCGGAGAGCGTGGGGTCGAGAACCATTCGGCATATACCACCGCGAAGGCCGGGATGATTGGCCTGAGCACGGCGCTAAGCCAGGAAGTTGCCGCACGCGACATAACCTCCAATTGCATTTCTACGGGATGGATGGATTGGACTCCGGGGCGGGGCCCAGACGAACTCGGCGCCAACCTGCTCCTGCGATTCATCCCAATGCGCCGCTTTGGAAAAGCCGAAGAGCTGGCCGCACTGGCCGTCCTTCTCTGTTCAGATGCGGCCGGTTACTTCAGCGGGCAGGTATTTCACGTCGATGGCGGCGTGAGTCAGCACTTGTAGCCCGCCCAATGCCGCCGACGAAGCCGCTGGCAATCCGCATGCTGGAACAGAAGAGGGTGGCGCACGAAGTGTTCGCCTTCGACGCCGAAATTCGTTCCGCGCAGGAAGTGGCACGTGCGACCGGGGTCTCGCCGGACCAGGTCTTGAAGACGCTGGTGGTTGAACAGGAACCGCCGAAGGGCAGGCCGTATCTTGTGATGATGCCGTCGTCCCTCGAGATCGATCTCAAGGTTCTCGCCTCGTCGCTCGGCATCAAGAAGCTGCGAATGGCCTCGCATCGGGATGCCGAGCAGCACACCGGTCTGAAGGTTGGGGGCATCAGTGCCCTCGCGCTCATCGGCAAGGGGTTCCCCGTCCTGGTCGAAGAATCGGCCACGTTGTTCACCGAGGTGCTTGTGAGCGCGGGCGAACGCGGTTACGACGTGCGGATTCGGGTGCAGGACCTGGTGGCACTGACCGGCGCTAAGACCGTTCGGGCCGTTTGAAGGAAGTGACAGGACTTGAGGGACGCTAGCGCGGCCGCTTCAGGGCCGCGATGTCGTTTTCCTCCGCCAGGACGATGACGATGTCGCCCTCGCGAAGCGTTGAATCACCACGCGGACCGACCTCGAGGGTGCCTTCGCGACGACGAATCCCGAGAAGGTTCGCTGTTTGCACGCCACCGAAGAGCGAGCCGGCAAGCGACCCAACAAGCCCGCTTTGCGCGTTCACCTCGAACTCCGCCAATAAGAGATCGCCGTGCCTTCCGGTTGCAAGGGTATCCATGAAGTCGGCGGCGAGTGGCTGTAGTGCGGCGAGAACCATTCGACGGCCTCCCATGCTGTACAACGAAAGAACACGGTCAGCACCGGCGAGTTTCAGTTTTTCCTCGTTGTGAGGGAGGCCGCAGCGGGCGACGACGAAGCAACTCGGGTTGATAAATTTGGACGTGAGCGTGATGTAGGTATTTCCCGCATCACTGTCGCTTGCCGCCAGAAGGCAGCGGGCGGAGCGAATCCCGACCTGGTTCAGAACACGCTCGTCGGAGGCATCACCCTCAACAACGAGGTACCCAAACGCGCGTGCGACGCCAGCGGGCTCCGGTGTCTGTTCCACCACGACGAACGGTGTGTCGCGCTCGCGCAGTTCCCGGGCTATTTCCTGGCCGACACGGCCAAAGCCGCAAAGGATGTAGTGGTCCGATAGTTCGGATATCTGCATGTCCATCCTCCGTTGGTGAAATCTGCTGCGTATGTCCCCCTCGAGGAGCTGCTCGATGACAAGGGTGAGCGTGTAGAGCACGGTCCCCACACCGATGAGGATAAGCACAATGGTGAAGAGCTTCGTCTTCGTATCGAAAGGGACGACTTCCCGGAAACCGACTGTACTGAGTGTCGTGACGGTCTGGTACAGGGCATCGACGAACGACATCCCGCTGAGGAGCCGATACCCGACGGTGCCTGAGACAGTGACCATCGCGAAAAGGCCAAGCGCCAGCCTGAGACGCATTGGAACCACGGCGGAAAATGAGCGAACGCGCACTGCGCCGGATTATAGAGGGCAAGGTCTCGCGAACATCGGCGTAGGATGACCTTGAGGTGCTCGCAATGCCCGAAACGACTTCCGCTGGCTGGACGATCTACTACGAGACGCTTGGTGATCGGTCGAATCCGCCAATCGTGATGGTCCTCGGGCTTTCCCACCGGCTCGCCCATTGGGGCCGGCTCCCGGCGCTGCTGGCAAAAGAGCTCTTCGTGGTCACGTTCGACTGCCGGGGAATGGGCCAGAGCGAGCGACGCGACGAGCCGTTTTCCGTAGCGGATGAAGTGGGAGACATCGCGGCCGTCATGAGTGCGGCGGGTGTGGATCGCCCGGCACTCTACGGCCGATCACGCGGTGGAATGCTCGCGCAGCAGTTCGCACTGTCGATGCCGGATCGCGTCGGGGCGCTCATCCTCAGCGGCACAAGCCATCGCGGACCAACGGCAGTGGGCTCAACCGGCGCGGTAACCCGGGCGATGAACTTCACGCCGGATATGACTCGTGAGCAGATTTTCGAGACTCAGAACATCGCCATGGCTGCGCCGGGGTGGCGCGAGCGAGACCCGCAAGCGTTTGCGGCGTTGCTCGCTACCGACCTTGAGGCTCCGCCACGCCGCTTCGCTGTCAGCCATCAGCAGAAAGCGATTGCAACCTGGAGCAGCTTCGAAGACCTTGCCGAAATCACGGCGCCAACGCTGGTCATCTGCGGTGCGGATGACGGTATGGTCCCGCCTGAAAACAGTCGCCAGATCGCGGAAGGCATCCCTGGGGCTCGATTCGAACTCATCCCCCAATGCGGGCATCTGCCGATGCTCGAACAGCCTGAGGCAGTGGCGCGGCTCGTCCTGGAGTTCATGAGAGGAACTTCCTAGCGAAGGAATTCCAGGTACTTCCGCTTCATCCAGTCGCCTTTCGCGCGGTACTCGGCAGCGGTTG
>JANPDX010000361.1:0-3504 GCA_031431695.1 Dehalococcoidia bacterium | reverse complement strand
GTGCTGAGTGGCGGGCGCTTCGAACTCGGGATCGGAGCGGGGCACTCCGGCGACGAGTATCGGGAGGCCGGGATAGCGTTCGATTCCGCGAGAATCCGCGTGGAGCGTCTTGGCGAATCGGTGCAGGTAATGAAGCGACTCTGGGGCGACGAAAGCGCGAACTTCGACGGCCGACACTACCAGGTTCACGGACACCGCTCCTATCCCAGGCCGGCCCAGCCACGGATTCCGATTGCGATCGGCGGCAATGGCAAGACCCTGCTCGAACTTGCCGCCCGCGAGGCCGATATCGTTGGGTTCACGGGCTTCTGGGCCGGTGAAAACGGGCGCGCACGAGCGTTCCCACATTTCACGGTGGAGGGCATCGCCGACCGGATCGCGATTGTTCGGCACGCCGCGGCCGAGCGGTTCGAAGAGATGGAACTCAACGTCCTGGTGCAGAGCATCGATACCAGGCGTCCACGGGAGTCCGCCGAAACCTGGGGAGAGAGGATTGGGCTGACCGCCGAGCAGGTCATCGATTCGCCGTTTGTGCTGTTCGGGAGCGAATCGCAACTCGAAGAAAAGCTCCTTGTCTACCGAGAACGGTTCGGAATCTCGTATATCACCACATTCCAGGCGGGGATGGATACGCTTGCACCTTTGGTCGCCAGGTTGGCCGGCCGTTAGATGCTGCTCCCTGCCCGCTGCCGTTCCCATATCCCTGGGGCGTTCATTCAGGGCGCCGACTCACACATATTCGAGCAGTTGCATGCCGACCCCGCCGAGTTCGACGGCTGGAATGCTCGCGCGGCGCGTGCCGGGGATGACGCCCGCTTCGGGGTCGGAACAGGTGAATCCGCGCTCCCTGGCAAGAGTCACGGCGTCTTCAAGGCGGACGGCGACTTCCCAGGCGGCCATGCTCGCGAATGAGGCAGGCCGGCCGGCGAGCGGACTGTCCGGGCTAGCGGGCCCAAGCAGTTCGAGGATGGCGTCCCCGATCTTGAGCTGCCGAATCACCATCTGCGGTGTCCGAATTTCGCCGAAGACCGGGACCGCGAGGGTTTCGGTCCAGAACATTGTGGTGGCTTCGAGATCGGGCGCGATGGCCGCCAGGTGGTCGAGACGCTTCAGCGGGAAGGCGTGGCTGAAGCGCCCTGCTTCGCGCGACCGGCGGTAGCGAGCTTCCCAGGTTTCGGGGTAGGCGATCAGCGAGACCGAAAACGGCAGGGCATCCCCCACCGCCACCGGGGCAACATCACAGACCTTCGTCCCGTCCTGACGGTGAACCGTCTCGACGGCCGTGGCATGGCCGGCCGTGGAGAGCCGGGCGGCCTCGGCGGAAATGCTGCCGGTGCCGAACGCCAGCCCGAGGGCGCCACCGCCGCGAGCAGATGCTTCGACATAGTGCGCGCGGCCGGAGGCCCGTGCCTGGCGCTCATCGACCACGGCGAGGAGTTCGAGATAGCAGTAGTTGGCTTCGGACGTGCCGACGAAACAGGCGCGATTGGCGGCCCCAGTCTCCGCCTGCCGGGCCGCGGGGGTCAGCACCAGTCCGAGTCTTTCGTAGGCGGCGGAGGCCACGGCGAGGTCGGGTACCACGCAAATCATGTGATCGATTCGTTCAAGCATGGTGAGCAGTCTACCGGTTCGGAGGGCGCGCTGCGGCCGCGTGGTTGGGTCCGGCAGGTGACGCTTTTCCGCGCCCAACAGCCCCCAACTTGCAACCAGATTGGCCCTCGCGTCCACCGGGAGAGTGGTGTCCGGGACAGGGAGTGACGGCCGTGTTGATAGGGAGTAGCCCCTCGTGACGGTGGCTGTGATGACGGTCGAACCTCTGATTACCAACTGATTCATTCGAGGACGTCCCTCATGTCATTTTCATCTTCCCGCCGCACGGTACCCCTGTTGCTGCTGGGCGTTGCCCTGCTGGCTGCAGCGCTGTCCATTCCCACCTTGAAGACGGCCTCGGCATCGCCGCCGGTTTCGAACGGGGGCACAACAACCATCCTCGTAAGCTTCAAGACTGGCGCCAGCGACAAGGCGGTGGCCGCGTTACTGGCCTCCCAGGCCACGCCGCAAGTGGACGCCATCCCGGCCCTCGGCCTCAGGGTATTGCGGGTGCCGAACGGCAAGGACGCGACCGCCTTCGCGGCGAACTTCGCGAAGAACCCGCTGGTGAAGTTCGCCGAGCCGAACTCCATCGTGATGCCGGACGCCATCCCAAACGACCCGAACTACGCTTCCGCATGGCACCTCGCGAAAATCGAAGCCCCGCTCGCGTGGGATAGCGCGAAAGCGACCGGCGTCCTCGCAGCCGTTTGCGATACGGGTGTCGAAGCGACGCACCCGGACCTCGCGCCCATCCTTCGGGCGGACCTCGGCTGGAACGCCGTAAGCAACAGTAGCGATTGGTCACCAATCGCGGGGCACGGGACGCTGGTTTCCGGAGCCCTGGCCGCGGCGACGAATAACGCGACCGGCGTCGCCGGGGTCGCATGGGGCGCAAACGTCATACCGGTCAGGATCTCGAACACGACCGACGGCAGCGCCTTCGTCAGCGACGCCGTGAAGTGCATCCAGTACGCCGCCGACAATGGCGCGAGGGTTATCAACCTCTCGTACCGCATGGCCAGTTACGCGAGCATCGATACGGCTGGCGCGTACGCCAAACAGCGCGGCGCGCTGACCTTCGTGGCAGCGGGGAACGACGGCATCGACCCGGGCTGGACCGACTACCCGAACTTCCTGGCGGTCGCCGCGACCAAGTGGGACGACGCCAGGGCCAGCTTCTCGAATTTCGGCACATACATCGACCTCGCCGCACCGGGCGACAGCATCTGGACCAGCAAGGTCGGCGCGGGCTACGGCGTTGCCAGCGGCACATCGCTGGCCTCGCCGGTGGCGGCGGGGGTTGGCGCACTGATCTTCGGGGCGAACCCCGGCCTTTCCGCCTCCCAGGCGGAAGCCATCCTTCTCCAGTCGGCCACCGACCTCGGGACTGCTGGCGAAGACGGGATCTTCGGCGCCGGACGTGTCAACGCGCGCCAGGCCGTCGCCCTCGCCACGGGCGCCCCGGCACCCACACCTACATCGACGCCGACCGCAACGCCAACGACCCCGGCTGCTTCGACGCCGACTCCGGCACCGACCTCACCCCCACCGCCCACACCAACGGCAACGCCTACATCCGCGCCTGCGCCAAGCCTGAAGACGGACACCTTCACGGGGAAAGTCGGTGGTAAGGGCCAGCCGACGAGCCGCACGCACTCCTTCACGGTGACCGCGGATGGCCCGCTGACGGTGAAACTGAGCTGGGGCGGCAAGGCGAAGCTTTCGTACACGGTCTACGACGCCAGCGGGGCGGCTGTTACCACCGGGACTTCGAACGGGATCTCGCAAACCATTGCTGGAAGCCCTGCGGGGACGTACACGATTGTCGTCCGCCTAATCTCTGGCCAGGCGAGCTACACGGCGACCGTGACGCACTACTAGCGCCGGTCCTTCTTCCCCACCCCCTTTTCC
>JANPDX010000360.1:0-4310 GCA_031431695.1 Dehalococcoidia bacterium | reverse complement strand
GGGAATCGTTCGGTCAACGGACCGAGCCGCGAACCTCGGCCCGCCGCGAGCAGGACGGCTCGCCTGGGCGGCGCGTTCACAGGACCGCCAGGCCGTCCGATGCTTTGACTTCGAACGCTGGGCCGCCGGTCGCGGCGATAGCAGCCTCGATGATGCGGTCGATGTTTTCGGGTGGACAGGCTGCCACGGCGAATCCGCCGAAGCCCGCGCCGGTCAGGCGTGCTCCGAAAGCGCCCGCCTTTCGCATGGCGGCCGCAACTTTGTCGAGGGCGGGCGTGCTGCACTTAAAGTCGTTCCGCAGGCTGTCGTGCGATTCATTCATGAGCTTGCCGAATGCCTTCAGGTCGCCTGCGAGAAGTGCCTTTTCGGCCTCCTCAACGCGCTCGGCCTCGGCAAGGACATGGCGGGCATAGGGCTTCACGCCGACCTTTTTCGACGAGTCGAAATGGCTGGCCGCGAGGGCAACGATGTTCACGACATCGGCTTCGACGGCGTTTGCGGCGTTCCGCGCGGACATCTGGATGGGCAGCTCTTCGACGACGACGGCGGCGGCATCGACGCTGGCCACCTTGCCGAGGAGAGGCACCCCCTCGAGTTCGAATCCCATCATGTCCGCCATCATCAGTGCGGCAATCCGCGTGCCGACGACCCGTTCGTTGTACGCCTCGCGTGCGGCGCCGCCTTTCGGGGCCTCCTGGCCCGAGTAAGCAACGACGAAGGCAAGACCCTCGGGAAGCGCAACTTCGCGAATGGCGGGGGGCAGGAAGTCAATGCGGAGGGCGTGGCCGGCCTTCGCCATGGCGATCACCTGCTGGTCCATGCCGCCCGTTTCCACCCCGACGCGGCGTTCTGCCTCGGCGGCGCGCAATGCCAACTCCATCGGTTCGATGGAAACACCCCATGCCCTGCTCAACGCGGCGAGCAAACCGACGGCCAGCGCGCTGGAGGAGCTCAGCCCGCCGCTAGAGGGCAAGTCGGAACCGATGAAGACGTTGGCGCCCTGACCGGGCGCAATCTCCGCGAGATCCTGGAGAACCCCGGCGAGGTATCGGTGCCATGGTTCGGACTGGTGGCCGGGCGTATTCCGAGACAGCCTGGCTTCGCGGTCGAAGGCGGTGGACTTCGCCGTGACCACACCGTCCGAGGTGGGCGCGACGCAAAGGATAGTCACGCGGTCGATGGCCATCGGGAGTACTGGCAAGCCGGAGTAGTCCGTGTGCTCGCCAATCAGGTTGACTCGCCCGGGCGCTCGAACGGTGACCGTGGGGTCAACGCCGAATCGCGTCTTGAAGAGTTCTTGTACGGAAAGCGGGTCGATCACTCATCGCAGCGTAGCAGCGCTCGCCGTAGTGAGTAGAATCGCCGGGTGACTACGCTGCCGCCCAACTCGGGCATGCCAACCACCCGCGGCCTCAACTTCTTCGAGGCCGACCCCAACTTGCTCCACGCGCTCCGCTGTTACGCGCCCGGCGCCGATGTCGAACGGGCGCTGCCACACCTGGCCGAACTGGGCCGTGTTGCCGGAAGCGAACTCGACGAACTGGCGATGCTGGCCGACCGGAACCCTCCGATATTGCGGAACTTTGACGAACACGGCATCCGCGTCGATGAGATCATCTATCACCCTTCGTTCGTCGCGATGCAGCAGATCGGCTTCTCAACCTTCGGGTTCGCGGCGATGTCGCATCGAGAAGGCGTGCTGGGCTGGCCCGGGCGCGTCCCCCACGTTATTAAGTTCGCGCTCTCGTACCTTTTCGTCCAGGGCGAATTCGGGCTGTTCTGTCCCATTTCGATGACGGATTCGGCGGCTCGGGTGATTGCCCAGTTCGGACCCGACGAGCTTCGCGAGCGTTACCTGCCGGGGCTCACGAGTACCGATTTCACGAAGCTGACGCAATCGGCGCAACTCCTCACCGAGCGCACCGGCGGTAGTGACGTAGGAGCGAACGAATGCGTGGCGCGGCTCGTCGGTGGCGAGTGGCAACTGACCGGCGAGAAATGGTTTTGCTCGAACGTCGGCGCGGAGGTCCACCTTACGTTGGCGCGGCCCGATGGCGCTCCCGGCGGTACGAAAGGCCTCGGCATGTTCTTGGTCCCAAGGACACTGCCTGATGGGACGCGCAACCGGTACATCGTCCGCCGCCTGAAGGACAAACTTGGCTCGCGGTCCATGCCCTCCGGTGAATACGAGTTCAATGGCGCGGTCGGGTATCCGGTTGGCGATATCACGCGCGGGTTCGCCCAGATGGCCGAGATGATCAACGTCTCGCGCCTTTCGAACGGCATGCGCGCGGCGGCCCTGATGCGCCGGTCGCTGCTTGAAGCCGTGACTCACGCTCGTGGCCGTTCGGCCTTCGGCAAGGCACTCATCGACCTTCCGCTCCTTCGCGAACAGATCTTCGAGATGACGCTCGATTCCGAAGCGGCACTTTCCATCGTCCTCTATGCCGCACGGGCGCTGGATGCCGCGGACGCGGGATCGGAGTTCCACGAACTGATCGTCCGCATCGTCACCCCTTTGATTAAGTATGCGAATTGCCGCCAGGCCCGCGCCACCGCGGGCATCGCCATGAACGTCCGAGGCGGCAACGGGTACATCGAGGAATGGGTGAACGCCCGCCTGCTTCGCGATGCGCACCTTGGCAGCATCTGGGAAGGCGCCGAGAACGTGGTCGCACTCGACGTGGCGCGGGCGGCTGCGCGGCAGCACGCTCACGTTGCGCTGTTCAGCGACCTCGAACAGCATCTGGACGCCCTGACCGACCCCGACGCATTGCGCGTTGCGGTGCCGGTCCGGGAGAAGCTTCGGGACACGCGAGAACGCTTCGAAACGCTTTTACTTGCCGGCGAAGACAGCCGGGAAGCACGGATGACGGCCATGTGCGACCGCCTCGCGGCGCTCGTCTGCACCGTGCTGCTCCTCGGAGAGGCTGACAACCAGGCGCGCGCGGGACTCGGCTATCGGAAGCTGCTGATCGCGAACGAGTACCGCAAACGCCGCCTCGACCGCATGGACCCGCTGGACTTCGGCGACGAAGGCATGACCTTCCTGGATGAGGTGATCGACGGAGGCAGAGTGCCGGCGGGAGCAATTTCAGGCGTGGTAAACTGAGCCCATGGCAACCCCGCTTCCCGAACTCGCCGACCGGATACCACCCCTCAATGCTGGGGATCGGCTCACGCGCGAGCAGTTCGAATGGTTGTCCGACGCCCATCCGGAGATCAAGAAAGCGGAACTCATCGATGGACTGGTTTACCTCGAGGTGACGGTCGGCCCGAGCCACGCAGAAACACATTCGCTCATCATGGGCTTGCTGGCCGTGTATCAGGCCCGAAATCCATTGGCGCAACTCCTCGACAACGTCACAGTTCGTCTGGGCGACGACGTAGTCCAACCGGACGCCATACTTCGACTGCGCCAGGGCGGCCTCTCGACACGAACCGACAAATCCATCGATGGCCCTCCCGAACTTGCCATTGAAGTAGCGGCGACGTCGTTTACCTATGACAGCCACCTTAAGAAGCGCATGTATCAGCGTGCCGGCATCCCCGAATACCTCCTGCTCCAAGTGTACGAACGCACGGTTGAGTGGTGGCGGCTGGATCAGGGCCGATACGTCCCGATCGAGCCAGACTCATCCGAAGTCTTCGAAAGTATCGTCTTCCCTGGCCTTCGACTCGACGCGGAGGCATTGTGGACCGGCGACATGGCGGGTGTCCTCGCCGCGCTCGATCGGTGACCATCCGGGCGGTCCTCTTCGACGTTGGCGGCCCAATAGATACCGAAGTCATCCACGAGGCGCTGGTCGAGACGGACGTGTTGCGCGCACTGCGAGACGTTGGGGTTACCCCGACCGGCGCTGAGTTCGAGGCCGCGAACCGCTGGGCAATCGAATCGTTCGCGCCCGACGCATACTCGGCGATCCTCTGGAAGCTGGCGGGGAACGAACGACTGGCACGAACCGCCTACGAACTCTTCGCGGTCCACGTCCGGGACGTGAAGTCTTCGCTCCTCAGGCCCGACAAGGAACTCAAGGGATTCGCGAAACTTCAGCTTGCCGCCGGAGAATCCCGTTTGGTGACGATCGAGCTCGGGCCGAACGCATTCGAGGCGTGGGATCCCCGCGCTCATGAGTGGGTCGCCGAGCCCGGCGCCTTCGAGATCCTGGTGGGACTATCAAGTGACCGCCTGGCCGCGATTTCGGTGGAACTCACCGCCTGACGGCAGTCAGAGGCCCGGGCGGACCCGGCAACGTAGACTTGCGGCACACGCACGCTGGAGGACGAGATTGGAATTCGACCTGAAGATG
>JANPDX010000359.1:0-2419 GCA_031431695.1 Dehalococcoidia bacterium | reverse complement strand
CGGGCTCGGCTCGTGGGTAGCTTCCTATGCGGATGACGAGTTTCGGACAGGCACGTTCGTTGGCGGACTGATTACGGCCGGGTACTGGGGCTCGCTCATGGTCGGGCGGCTCATTTCGGGGGCACTCTTCGCTCGCGGCGTTGCGGCCAGCCGCGTTCTCACCGGGAGCATCGCGCTCGGACTGGTGGCCAGTGCCGGGATAGCCCTCGCGAATGACGTTTTCGCGCTGGCGGTCATCGCCGCATTCGCGACCGGGCTCGCCTTTGGGCCGATCTGGCCGTCCGCCATGGCCATCGCCGCCGAGGGCCGCGCGAGCAGCGCGCCGGCCGCGATGGTAACGGTCGGCAATTCCGGTGGATTCGTGTTCCCCTGGTTCCAGGGACGCATCCTCGTTTCGGCTGGCGCCACCACCGGCATCGCGATGACCGCCGCGCTCTGTGCGCTGATGCTCTTGGTCGCCTGGCGGGCGCCGCGGGAAGGTCAGGCGGGCAGAAAGCGCTCCGCTTCATAGCGGACCATGGAATCTGCCAGTGACCCGAACAGGGTTTCAATCAACTCGTGGCCGCGCTCGCCGTATGCCTCCGGATCCAGATTTGCGACGCCCGTTACCAGGTAGAACCCGAGCATCAGTGAGGTTCGCGCGTAGTCGTCAGCCAACTGGGCTCGCGAATAGTCCGACACTCCCGAACTGCGTAGCGTCTCGAAGTACGCGTCGAGCAAGTCATCCGTGTTCGTCGCAATGACGTCTTTCCTCAGGTTACCTGAGATGAAGTATTGCAAATCCTGGGTGGCAAGACCGGCCGAGCACAGCTGCCAGTCGAGCAAAACGAATTCATTTGGCGAGCCGGCCGGACCGAACATCATGTTGTCCAAACGGTAATCGCCATGGACGAGGGTAGCCGGGAGATCCCAGCCGTCTTCAAGGTACTGATCGTACTTTTCCCCGAGACCGACCACGCAGCGCGTGACCATCGGGTCGAAGTGGTCGGCGTACTTCTCCTGGAAAACCGGCAGTCCCTGGTTGTGGCCCGCCTTCAGATATTGATAGAAAGGGTGGCCGCGTTGTGGGAGCCAGGAGTACCCGGCGAGCTGGTCGGATTGCCACCAGCGTGCGTGGTGCTTTGCAAGTTCGGTTATCGCGAGCCGCGCCTGGTCGAGCGAGCAAGATGCGAGCTGGTCACCGACTTTCGCGCCCTGGATGTCTTCGAGGATAATCGCAAAATTCGCATCGCTCGCTTGGTATTCCGCGTGGTATGCCTTCGGGATCCGAATAGTGACATCCGAGGCGAGTTCGTTGTAAAAACCGACCTCCCGCTCATAAAAACCAAGCACTCCCGCTATGCCTCGCGGTTGAGCGACCTGTGTCGGCAGTTTCACGATGATCGACGCGGGAGCGTCGCCTGGGGCGGTGCCCGCGTAGGAGAGCTTGACCCTGGCGAGTTCGCCGAGGAAGCCGACACCTTCGCCGATGACGGTCGCGTCGAAAGAATCGATTCGCGATCCGACCGGCAGCGACGGCGCCATCACCCGGTTCAACCAATCGAGCGATATCGCGGCGACGCCTGCCGGGATCTCTGTTGCGGTCATTTTCGCACCCCTTGTGTGGCCGACGATGCTAAACGCGAGTCACACGTGAAAGCAAGCCGGTGTACTGGTTCAAGACGTCCGTGGCAGTCGAGGCAGCTGAACGCCTTTGCCAGTCTCCTGACACAACGCTGTCAGTTACGCCACCAAACGTACGTTCGCTGCTGACAAGATGGTGTCAGCAGCCGTCCGGCAGGATGGTGACGCCAAGGGGGGCCTGTCCCCTTGGACAACCATCAGGAGTCTCATTCATGAACATTTCGCATGCGTTTATCCAGCTCGCCACCCATGACCTTCCGCGCCTTCACGGCTTCTACAAGAACATCGTCCAGCTCCCGGACCGCGAGGGCATGGGACCCGATTCGTTCGCGATCGGCGCCGACACCACGTTCTCCGTCGTGGAACACTCGGAGATCTCCGGGGCCACGAAAGAGCCGGCACGATTCATTCTGGACCTCTGGGTCGATGACATGGACGCCGAGCAGGAACGACTCGCGGGCGAGGGCGTGAAATTCTCCCGCGAAAAGGGCCTCGAGTTCTGGGGTGGCCTTATAAGCACGTTCAACGACCCCGATGGCAACACCATCCAGATCATTCAGTACAGGCCCGAACTCGCGACCACGAACCCGGAGGAGATCTCCAGTGCCGGCTAGTATGCTGTTCGCGATGCACGTCTCACAGTTCCTGCTCACTCTCACCAGCGAACGTCCTGAAGAGCTTTTCCACTTCTACAGAGATGTCCTGGGCCTTGAGGAACACCCCGGGATGGGCTACGCGGTGCGAGCCGGCGGAGCGGTCATGTCGTTTGATCATCACAGCGCAATCCGTGGCAGCA
>JANPDX010000358.1:0-1928 GCA_031431695.1 Dehalococcoidia bacterium | reverse complement strand
AGGTCGCCATCCTCGATCCCGTTGGCGTCTGGTTCGGGCTTCGGCTGGACGCTACGGGCGAGCATCCTTCGCGCTTCGATATTCCCGTCCTCGGAGGCCAGCACGGGGACGTTGGGCTGGATGCCAGCATGGGGGCCGCGGTGGCCACGCTCGTTGGCGAAAACGGGCTATCCGCCATCCTCGATGTCTCCGAAATGACGGGTGCCGACCAGCGCCGCTTCGTGACCGACTTCGCCGTCGGGCTCTTTCAAGCGAAGAAGCGCCACCGCTCGCCCGTCATGATCGTCCTGGAAGAGGCCCAGGAGTTCGCGCCGCAACTCGTGCGCCCGGATCACGCTCGCATGGTGGGAGCGATCGAAAAGCTCGTGAAGCTCGGCCGCAACTTCGGCATTGGCACCACCCTGATCTCCCAGCGCCCGCAGGCCGTCAACAAGGACGTTCTCAACCAGTCGGAAGTGCTGCTCGCCTTTCAACTCACCGGGCCGCAGGAACGCAAGGCCATCGACGGCTGGGTACAGGAACACGGCGCCGATCGTTCAGTCGCCAACTCCCTGCCTGCACTCCCTGTGGGCACCGCCCTTGTCTGGTCGCCGCAATGGCTCCGGGTCTTCGGCCAGTACAAGATCCTCCCCAAGGAGACGTTCGATGCCTCGCGGACGCCGGTCGCGGGCACGGATGCGCCCGCCGTTCGGCTCGGCGGGATTGACCCTGAACAGCTCCGCAATATGCTCGGCGCGGTAGCGGCGAAGCTGGCAGCGGATGATCCTGTGGCGCTTCGCACGCAGCTCGCCGCCGCGCTCAAGGAAGCCGACAACGCCCGGATGGCCAATCGCACGTGGGAGCGGAAGGCCGAAGACGCAAACGCACGCGCTGAGAGGGCGAAGGCCGAGCCGCAAGTGGTCACGGAGCGTGTCGAAGTGCCACTCCTGAGCCCGGAAGATTGGGAACTGCTCAGCCAGGCGACCACTGCGCTTCGCGGCGTGTTGGACGGCTTTGCTACGGCCGAGGATCGGATTCGGGGACTGTTGGGCAAACTCGTACCGCCGCCTGATCGCGCGCTTCTCACTGCACATCAGACGGCCAGGCGGTCTGCGCCAACGGCAATCCGCTCCTTGCCCGCTGCGGACACAAGCGGCCGCCTCCCCAAGGCCGAGACGTCCATCCTGAAGGTGCTGGCTCAATACCCGAACGGTCGCAGCAAGAGGCAAGTCGCGATGCTCACCGACTACTCATCCAAGGGCGGCGGCTTTGCCAATGCGCTCAGCTCCCTTCGTTCGAAGGGACTGATCGAAGGGCGCGAAGTGCTCACGCTGACCGCAGCCGGCAGGTCGGCCCCAATCGAGTACGCGCCGTTGCCGCGCGGGGCAGAACTTCTCGCACACTGGCTGGGCACCCTGGCGAAAGCCGAACGTTCGATCGTCGAAGTCCTGGTGGCGGAAGCCGGGCCGCTCAGCAAGGAAACGGTCGCGGAACGAACAGGCTACGCCGCATCTGGCGGCGGCTTTTGGAACGCCCTCAGCCGTCTGCGCACCCTGGAGATCATCGAACGAGGGGCGGACATCCGCTTGCATCCCGATTTCGCGGAGGCTATCGCATCATGACCGACCACACGGACGCGATTCACACCATGACGATTATCGTCACTCGCCACGGCTTCGACCTCACGATCACCTGTGAAGTCTGCCGGCGGGAGGTACTAAAGACGCCCGGCATCCCGCGCTCCCCCGCATGGTGGCACTTCATCAGCACCGACTCCCTGGAACCGGGCATGGCCGCGGCGGAGGAGTGGTGGGGCATTCACATTCGCGACGCAAATCGGCCAGACTGCGCTCAGTGCGCGCGGCCATGTTCAGCGGCGGAACTGCTCTGCCAGCGGTGCCAGGAAGGGCAGGAGGCAATGCTACGGGCGCGCGGCGACGCCATCGAAG
>JANPDX010000357.1:0-4502 GCA_031431695.1 Dehalococcoidia bacterium | reverse complement strand
TAGCTCGAAACGGTCTCTTCCGTTATTTCCGACGGTTCGAGTTCCGACCGGATCATCGCGTGAATGGCCATCAGAATGTCGTCGCGCCCACCGTAGCTGAAGCAAATGTTCAACGTCATGCGTTCGTTGTGCTCGGTCAGGGCCGTCGCTTCGGCCACCTGCTTCTGCAACCACTCGGGCAGCGTTTCGATGTGCCCGAGCAGCTTGAGACGGATACCGTTCCGGTGAAGGTTCTGGAGTTCCCGCTTGATGAAATAGCGCAGCAAGCGAATCAACAGCCGGACCTCGCGTTGCGGCCGGTTCCAGTTCTCGGTACTGAATGCATACAACGTCAGGTACTGCACGCCATGGTCGGCAAAACGTTCGATAACGCGCCGGATGTTCTCCGTACCGGCCCGATGCCCCGCCGCTCGTGGAAGCCCTCGTTGCGTCGCCCAGCGACCGTTCCCATCCATGATCACGGCCACATGCCGCGGAACACGCCCCCCGGAAATCGGTGAAATCAAGTCGCCAAGGTAATCGGCCGCCACGCCGGAAGAAGGCACCCGCTCCGATTCCGCAAGCTGCCGTTCCAGGTTCAGAAGTTCAGCCTTGAGGTCCTCGATCTCCGCCTCGACCACCTTTGGGCGAACCTCCGCAATCGGAGACGACGTTTCCAGGCGCGCGATTCCCGATCGAAGCAAGTCAATAGCCTCGAGAGTACGTTCTTCGAAAGTACGGCTGCTGGTCTTGTTCATTGGATTGCCTCGCTTGGGTCGAGAAGCACAATGCCCTTGCCTTGGTCATCTTCCTTCGAAAGCCGGAAGAACTCCAGCACGGTCAGTTTTCCTTCGCCGCCCCAGCGAGCCCTGCTCAGACTTCGAGCAGGTCGCCCTCTTTCTTCTTCGCCTCTACGTCTACGGTGGCGATGTGGCGGTCGGTAATCTTTTGAAGTTCCTCTTCGCTGCGCTTGAGTTCGTCCTGGGGGATGTCGCCCTTGCGCAGTTCGTCGTGCGAATGCCGGCGCACGTTGCGAATTGACACACGTGCCTCCTCCGACTTGTTGTGGAGCAGCTTTACCAGTTCCTTGCGGCGCTGTTCCGTAAGCGCCGGGATCGGCAGGCGCATCGTCTGGCCGTCGATTGCCGGGTTCAGGCCAAGGTCCGATGCCTGGATCGCCTTCTGTATCGCCTGCACCGCAGCGCGATCCCAGACCTGGATCGTCAACAAGCGCGCCTCCGGCGCATTAATGCTTCCCAGTTGCTTCAGCGGCGTAATCGCCCCGTAGTAGTCCACCGGCAGCGTTTCGATAAGGCTCGGGTGAGCTCTTCCCGTGCGAATGCCGTTCAATTCCCGCCGGAAAGACTGGATCGAGGAATCCATCTTGTCATCGGCGGTCAGCAGGATTTCGTCCGGGTCAGCCATCGATCACCCCTCCTGGTTCAGGCGCCTCCGGCGGCTTCGGCCTCCGGGCTTGAAGAAACGATTGTCCCCATGCTCTCGCCGCGCAGCGCCCGCAGGACGGCATCCGGCCCGGCGACATCGAACACGACGATGGGGAGATGATGCTCCATACACATCGAAAGCGCCGTAATGTCCATGACCTGGAGGCGCTTCTGGATAGCCTCGATGTGCGAAAGGCGGTCGAACTTCGTCGCCGTCGAGACCTTCGCCGGGTCGGCGTCGTACACGCCGTCCACGCCGTTCTTGGCCATCAGCAGCACTTCGCAGTCCGTTTCGATTGCGCGCAGCGCCCCGGCCGTGTCCGTCGTCATAAATGGGTTGCCCGTGCCCGCCGCGAAGATGACCACGCGGCCCTTTTCGAGGTGACGGATCGCCCGCCGCCGAATGTAGGGCTCGGCCACCTGCGAAATCGGTAGCGCGGTCATCGTCCGAACAACGGCGCCCGCCTTTTCCAGCGCATCCTGGAGCGCCAACGCGTTCATAATCGTCCCGAGCATACCCGCGTAATCGGCCGTGGCACGGTCCATTCCTGTTTCCGCGACGGTCGCGCCCCGCCAAAAGTTGCCGCCCCCTACGGAAACGGCGACTTCGATGCCCTCGCTCAGGGCCTGGGTTATCTGGCGGGCCAGATCATTCAGGGTAATCGGATCGATGCCAAACGGCCGGTCGCCCATCAGGGCTTCGCCGCTCAGCTTCACCAGCGCGCGCTGGAAGCGCGGCATCTCTCCCCCTGCCACTGCGTCTTAACGTCCCAGTTCGAAGCGAGTGAAGCGCCGGACGCGGATGTTCTCCCCTGTCTTGGCGACAGCGTCCTGGATCAACCCTTCGATGGTGCGGGAACCGTCCCGGATGAATGGCTGACTTAACAGGCAGACTTCCACGTCGGTGCCTTCGTGCTTGTCACGGTCTGGGTCGTCTTTCGAAATCAAGGCCGGGTTCATCGCCGCGATTTGCATCGCGATGTTCCGTGAAAGCGTCCGGAAGTCCTCCGTATTCGCGACGAAGTCGGTTTCGCAGTTCACTTCGACAAGCACGCCGATGCGTCCACCCGCATGGATGTACGCCTCAACCGTCCCGTTCGAGGTCTCCCGATCCGAGCGCTTGGCGGCCGCGGCCATACCTTGCTCGCGCAGGATAGCCTTCGCCTTTGCCATATCTCCGTCCGAGCCATCGAGCGCCCGCTTGGCATCCATAACGCCCGCGCCGGTCTCTTCCCGGAGTGCCTTGATCATTTCAGTGGTGACAGCCACGAATTACTCCTGAACTGGTGTCTCGGCGGCGGCGGCCGGTTCCGAAGGGGCGGCAACGGCGGCGGCCTGGGCCGATGCCGAGATGGTCGTAACGGTCACGGCCGCTTCTTCCGCGGAGGCGTCTTCCGGCGCCGCCGAGAAAGTACCGGCTTCGACGGCGGCCTGCGCCGTCCGTGCGAAGTCTTCCGCGGAAACACCCTGGCCAGTGCCCGCGCCCGATTCCTTCGCAGCCCGGCCCTCGATAGCCGAATCCGCGACTTTGCCGAGGATCAGCTTGATCGCGCGGATCGCGTCGTCGTTGCTCGGGATCGGGTACGCGACCGGGTCCGGGTCGCAGTTCGTATCCACCAGCGACACGATCGGGATGTTGAGACGCTTGCACTCGGCGACCGCAATCGCTTCCTTCACGGTATCGATGATGAACACCGCCGAAGGGAGCCGATCCATGTTCTTAATTCCGCCGAAGTAGCGGTTCATGCGCTCGATCTCGTTCGTGATATCGAGCTGTTCCTTCTTCGTCAGGCGGGAATAGTCACCCCGAGCCATGGAGGTCTCGAGCGTCTGAAGGTGCTTGATCCGGCTCTGAATCGTCCGGAAGTTCGTGAGCGTGCCGCCAAGCCAGCGGTTGTTCACGAACGGGAGGCCCGCCCGGATCGCTTCCATCTCGACGGTTTCGCGCGCCTGCTTCTTGGTGCCGATAATCAGCACGTCTGAACCGGCGGCGACAACATCACGGATGAACGTGATTGCCGAATCCAACCGGGTGACGGTCTGCTGCAGGTCGATAATGTGGATGCCGTTGCGCTCGGTGAAGATGAACTGTCGCATCTTCGGGTTCCAGCGCCGGGTCTGGTGGCCGAAGTGAACGCCGGCCTCCAGCAACTGCTTCATGCTTACAGGGGTAACCAGGGGGTCCTCCAACGTGCGGCGTCATAGATTTGATCCTTCAGCGAAGGACCGGGGCGCCGCCTGAGAAACACAACCGCTTCAGGATAGAGGACATTCAAGTTTCACGGAAGGAGGGGGCGGGTGGAGAGAGATTCCCTCTATCGATCACGTTCGTAACCTTTTCACCAGTAAACCCTCTTGACAGCCTTTTTCGCCGGGAGCATATTCCTCCATAAGGAAGGAGGTGATGTGCATGGACTTACACAGTCGTAGTTACGACCGGATTCTGGCACTGGAGGTGACTTCCTCCTAGGACGAAAGTCCCTGGTAGGACTCATCCATCCTCCTAAGACTCCGGTCTTAGCTACGTGGGGCCCCGGGATATTTACCGGGGCCCTTTTATTTGTCCCCAAAAGTGTGATGCGAACTCCGCGCTCCGCCGCGTAGAGTCGGGTATGAATGACACCGCTGCTCGCCCTTGACGTCACCGCCTTTCAGGCCGCCCTCACGAGCCGCGACCTGGGCCGCGACATCCTCTACAACGAATCCGTCCCCTCGACCATGGACATCGCCCGCGAGGCCGCCTCATCCGGCGCCCGCCACGGCACGATCGTCTTCGCTGAAGAGCAGACCGCCGGCCGCGGCAGGCGCGGGCGCTCGTTCTATAGCCCCGCCCACGAAAACCTCTACTTCACTCTGGTCCTCCGTCTGCCCCTGGCCGTCTATCGCCGTCTTCCCGTGATTCTTCCCGTGGCCGTCGCGAGACCCATCCGTGAGCTCGGCCTCGATGCCCGAATCAAATGGCCGAACGACATCTGGATCGGCGAAAAGAAAGTCTGCGGCATGCTCATTGATGGCGAACTCACCGCCGCTGGCGGCCTCGCTTTCCCCGGCATTGGGATCAACGTCAACGGCGACCCC
>JANPDX010000356.1:0-3378 GCA_031431695.1 Dehalococcoidia bacterium | reverse complement strand
GACGCGCATTCCTTCTCCCGGATGAGGCGTTGGTGCTCCGCCCAGCGGCGCCTTGTTCGAATAGGCCAGCGCGGCCGGGACGGCACGATGTTCGGTCTGGGTCCCGCATCCGCCGTTGGTCACCCAACAGCCGGGATGGTGAAACACCCCACAGCCATCGCAGCGGAGGACGGCTTCGCTTTCCTGGAAGGAACGGTCGCAGAGGGGGCAGAATCGTTGAGCGCTCAATGGGCCAACCCGCAGGCAGGTTCAGTATCCGTGTAGTACCACGCATCATCAAGACCAAACGCCGAAAGGGCTGGAAAAGTTCCGTCAGCCGGTTGCAATGAACGCCTCCACTTCGCTCCTCCACGGGAGCGACGCCTGGGCGCCCGGCCGCGTGACGGCAATCGCGGCGGCGGCGGAGGCGAATTTCGCCGAATCCTCGAGTGTGCGCCCTTCGCAGAGCAGCACGGCGAGCGCGCCGCAGAACGCATCGCCAGCACCGACCGAATCAACCGCTTTCACCGGGAATGCCTCGATAACAAAAGTCCCGCTGACATCGCCGCCAATCAGCCCGTCCGCGCCAAGCGTCACCAGCACGCGCGGAGCGATCCGCAAGAGCGCGCGCAACTCCTGTTGGTGGTCACCATTCGCTTCAGGCGCGAGGGCCGCTGCCTCGACCTCGTTTGCCACCAGTACACGAGCCATCGCAAGCAACATGGTGGAGTGTGGAGCGATCGGCGCAGGGTTCAGCAGAATTGGGACACCAGCCCTGGCGGCGATTCCCGCCGCCGCTTCGATGGCGCTCATCCCCACTTCGAAGTTGAGCATGAGCATGTCCGCGGCGGCGATTACCGGTCCGGCCGCTTCGATTTCGGCCGCGCTGAGACTCATGTTCGCCTGCGGGATCGCGAAGATCGCGTTTTCGCCGGAATCAAGCACGATTGGCACCGCGACCCCGGTTCCCACCTCAGGATCGACCGAGAGGTTCGAAGTATCAACCCCGTCGTCTTCGAGACTCTTGCGAAGGATTTCTCCGAAACGATCTCGGCCGATCCGCCCAATCATCGCGACCTGGGCGCCCATGCGCGCGGCGGCGATGGCCTGATTGGCGCCTTTTCCACCGGGCGAAGTCTGAAAACCGTGGCTGAGCAGAGACTCCCCCGGAAGAGGAAGCCGCGGCGCTCGGACAACCAAGTCCATCATGAGCGATCCCACGACCACAATCCGAGGTGGCATTGCGGCCAGTGTACGTCCGGATTCGCGCTGAGTCGCATGCGTGTTCCGCCCGTGCTCCTTAGGCTAGTGAGATGGCACGAATCCTCGGTATCAATGGCAGCATCCGGCCTCGTAGCGCAGCGGACCGCGCACTCGCGTTCGCGTTCAAGGTGCTGGAATCGGCCGGCGCGCAGTGCGAAGCCTTCGAAATTGGCTCGCTACCGCTGCTCGATGGCCGTCCCGATGACCAGTACCCCGCGACGGTGGGCGCGTTCCGGGCGGCCTGCACGGCCGCCGATGCATTTCTTATCACCGTGCCCTCATATCATGGCGCCATGCCCGGCGGCCTGAAGAACGCCCTCGACTTCATCGACCTGCCGCAGGCAGGGGGAAAGCCGTTTGCGCTTATCGGCATCGCGGGCGGGGATGCAGAACCGGGCGTGACCGACGTTTCCCGCGTGATGCGCCACATCGGTGGTATCGCCGCCGTGCCTGACGTGGTCATTTCGCGCGCCACCGAACACTGGGGCCCCGGTGACGAACCTGCCAACGCCGGCGTGAAGATCGCCATCGCGAAGGTCGCCGAAGACCTGATGGCGATGATCGAACTGAAGGTTGCGGGCAAACTGCCGCAGCCGTGAGCGCCACCTTTTGCCCCGACTGTGCCAGCACGCTCATCGATGTCAGGAAGTCTGGCCGTACGCGGAAAACCTGTCCAAAGTGCGGCTTCGTGGAGTTCCGAAACCCGGCGGTGGGCGTGGCCGTCATCTTGCGCGACGAAGCGGGCCACGTGCTCCTCGGCAAACGAGCCTCAGGCGTGTACGCGGGCCTCTGGTGCATTCCCTGCGGTTATGTGGAGTGGGACGAAGACGTGCGCGAGGCCGCCATGCGCGAATTCGCGGAAGAAACCGGGCTCGCGGTCGAGTTGCGCGGGGTAGTGGCCGTGTACTCGAACTTCCACAACCGCGACAAGCAGACGGTCGGCATCTGGTTCGAAGGCGTCGCCACCGGCGGCGAACCAGACGGAGTTGACGACGAGCTGAGTGAGATTGGCTATTTCGACCCGGCCGATCCGCCCGAGTTGGCTTTCCCGACCGATGCGCTGGTGCTGCGGGAGCTGGCGGGCGGTCAGTTGTAGTCTGGTGGGAACGCCGTGTTGCTTCGGATGAGTTCCTCCTTCCATGCCAGTTCCTTCGCATGAAAAGAATCGGCGGCGGCGAGGATGTTGTACGTATGCGACTTGGTGTGCGCGTCGAATCGGACGAAGTCCAGCGGGTTGATTCCGGACTGATCGCTCAGAGCGACGCCTTCCGATGCGGGGTCGTACTCGGCCCGAAAGAGGCCAAGGCCGGCGTCGTCCCGATCGAACAGGAGAATGATGACACCGTCATCGCGGACGGCGACCAACTCGAGTGCAGTGCGTGGTTTGAGGTACTCGCCGAGGTAGTCGCGGGCGGATACGAGTGTCCGCGTGTCTATTGGTGCCGAGGTCAGCTGGACGAATTCCACTGGCGTTTCGGGTGGTAGCCCCAGCGATTCGCAACTCGGCCCGGATCGCGTCCCTGGCGGACGACATGGCAAGAAGGAGTGTGGAACGCGAACGAGGAGCGCAGCAACATTGGCGGTTTCGACCTCGGTGACGAACGACGCGAGGCCCGGCGCGGTGGCCGCCAATTCGTTTGCCGCCCTCTTCGGGTCGCGCTCCTTCGGGAGTAACTTCGATATCGACGTAGGCTCGGGCGTCGGGGAATTGGCGACGTTCGTCGCGGTCGCGCCAACGACCGCATCGTTCGAGCCGCATGCGCTCCCCGTGAACAGAGTGAGCAGCAGTACCAGGGCCACGAGTCTCACGAGATCACTAACGCTCATACTCCACCGTTGGTTCCCATGGACTACAAGACCGCCCCAATCTTCCCCACCGGCCAGTAGCGCCACCGCACCCGACCCTTGACCAGTCCCGCCGGGACCGGGCCGAAGTGCCGGCTGTCGGTGCTCTCTTCGGCGTTGTCGCCTTCCACGCGAATTTGTCCATGCAAATCCACCGAGGTGATTCGCTTCACCAGGTGGCGTTTTGGTTCGCGCGGGTCGGAGAGGACGACGAGGTCACCGCGCCTTGGCAGTTTCGTCCGGTACGCATGCTCATCGACCAACACCCAATCGCCGGGGGAGAGCGTCGGG
>JANPDX010000355.1:0-6307 GCA_031431695.1 Dehalococcoidia bacterium | reverse complement strand
AAACACGCCCTTCATCAGCAGGTAACTGCCCGTTCACGTCCTTGAGCGATGATGTCCCCATCGGGAGCGATCCTGTGCAGCGAGCCCACCTCCCTTTCGGGCCGGCTGCTGGCGTGGGCCCGCCATGCTGTCCCGGCGGGTCCACGCACCCCTCCTCCCGTTTGCTGGTCCTGCTTCCGTTTGGGGTGCCTGCATCGCGCCAATCCTCGTTCGAACGCGTCCCCGGTCTCGAGCACTCGGTCAACGCCTGCTACATCGCCCGGCCATGGGTCGAAAATCTAACGTAAATCTTTGGTGCCAGGGGGTGTCAGAAGTCCCTCGCACCATTACCCTCGCTGCGGGAAACGTGTTGTTCATCGAGCTGTCACGCCGATGTCACAGCGCGGAGCCAATATCACGCCAGGGGGTTGGTCCACATGGCAGTTGAGACACGAATCCTGAGCGGAGCATCGATGTACGAGCTTGTCCGCACCGGCCACGGTTCGCTTGAGGGACTGGCGCGCGTGGGGCTCTCCCGGGATGACCTCGACTTGCGCATCAGCGAGGCCGCCCGGCGGACTGGCCTGGCCGCGGAAACACTCACCCGCCAGCTGGAGTCTGCCCGCTCGTAGGCCCCGTGCTAGCTCAGGGAATTGTGACGGTCGCCCCGAGCTTCAGGTTGGAACAATCGGTGTTAATCGTTGGGTTCGCTGCCAGGAACGCTTGAAGCGATGCTCCCTGGCCTTGTGCAATCCCGGCACATGTATCCCCGGATTGCACGGTGTATGACTTGTTTCCGCCTCCCGTTCCGGGTTTAGCCGTCGGGTTTCCGGTGAGGGTTGCACGCGTGGGCGTTGGCACGGCTGCTGAGGGAATCTTCACCTTGTCACCGATCTTCAATGCGTTGCAATCGATGTTGCGGTTCGCCTTCTGGAATTCTTCCAGCGTTAACTTATTGTCCGCGGCGATGGTCGAGCAGAAGTCTCCCGCCTTGATGATGTAGTCCGTCGCAACCGGAGTCGATACCGCGATAGGCGTGATTTGTCCGCTTGCCCCGCCAGAAATCAGGACTTCGTTCCCCTGGATCTTATACAACGTCGGATTTTGGATTGGTGTCGAACTCGGCACCCTGGCCGGATCGGTGATGCGCTCACCCGGCTTTTCCGCGTCGCCGCCGCCGCCGCACGCAGCCGCGAAGGCCGCGGCGGAAACCAACAAGACCAAAACACCGGAAAAGGAACGGGTCATGGAAGCCATGCTAGGCAGCCCCTTAGCCTCGGGCAACTTCGGCCAGCATGCTCTTTATCAGGGCGAGTGCCGCGTCGCCGATTCGGTCGAGTGAACGTTCCTGAATATCGCCAGTCACATCCTGCGGCGTGTGGATGGTGTCGAAGTCCCCGGAAGTCAGGAAGACGGTCGGCACGCCGAGGTTCACGAAGCTCTCATGGTCGCTCCCTGAGTTCGCAGGAAGCTGAGACGGCAACGCGGGAATGCCGAGTCCCTTCGCCAAATCTACCGCCCTCCTTGCTATCTCGCCGCTGCCGATGACCTCCACCCCGTTGCCGATTCCGGTTACATCCAGGTTGAGCATGTAGCGTGGCAACTTGCCTTCCTCTTTCAACCGGTCCGCCAGCGCCTTGCTCCCGTACAGCCCCGATTCCTCCGCCCCGAAAGCGGCGAAACAGATTCCTTCGTCCAGCCCGTCAACCGCCAGCGCGCGCGAGAGTTCGAGCACGTTCGCCGTCCCGCTGGCGTTGTCGTTTGCGCCCGGAGCTCCCGGTACCGAGTCGTAGTGGCCCCCAACCAGGACCGTGCAAACGCTGGAAGCCGAAGGCTTCGCGATCACGTTCAGCGCCTTCGTCTTTCCGCTTGTCGGCGGTGCGTTGATCCCCACCGTCTTTCCGGCCCTGGCTGCCTCGATGAAGGCGGCGCCGTCTTCCTGCGAAACGGCCACAACCGGGATAGTTGCGGCGGTCGTGAGGTTGCCGCTGAACGGGCCGGGCCGGTTATTCACAATCACCAGGCCGATGGCGCCAGCCTCGCGGACGTTGGCGTATTTGTCGATGAAGTTCAGCGTCCCGCGGTCCGCGACCGCCACCCGGCCCTTCAAATCCTGCCCGGCGATCCCGGCTCCATCGGCCAGCCTCACATATACCGCCGAGGCCGCCGCGATGCCTCCCGGACTCCCCGCCAGCGTCAGCGCTTCGTACTCTCTGCCGTTTGCCGATGCAGTCCCCGCCCGAAATCGATCGCCGTCAAACTCGAACTGCGCCACTTCGGTGGTATACCCGAACGAGCGGAACTGCGCCGCGATGTACTCCGCGGCTCGCGCCTCGGCATCGGTCCCGGAAACGCGCGGCGCTTTCGCCAACTCCTGGACGTGCGCGAGCGCTCGGGCGCCATCATGGTCAGGTCCTCCGGGCGCCGAACCAGTCGGCCCCGAAACTCCGGGCGTGGCCGTGGGCAGGCCCTGGGTCCGCGTCGCTGGGGGCGACGTTCCGGGCGCCTCAGTCGGGCGAACCGGGAAATCGTTTGGGGAATCGCGCGAACTACAGCTACTCGCAAGCGCTACCGAAGCCGCCAGCGCTACCAGCAGAAGCGATGTACCGAGTACCGCGAGGGAAATTCGTCGCATTCGCCCGAGGGTACGGGGTGAGCCCGTTAACCGCCGGGAAATACGGCTACTTCCGCCGGAACCAACCCTTCACGCCGTTGGATGTGCCGCCGGATGGGGAGTCGTCGATCCAGCGATCTCGCCAGTAGTGGCCTTGCCGCGATGGTGTCCCGCCCGGCCGCGCAGCCTTTCGAAACGACCAGAAGAACGCCCCAATGAAGAGCAGGACCCCCGCCAACGACGCCCAGATCGCGGGGCCCCAGAACCCGGACAGGATCAGCCCGCCGAACATGATCGCGGCGCCTGCGAACAGGAGTGTCGTTGGGTTGAAATTCTGGAACGGACTCGGTCGCGCCGTACGCACGCGTTCCGCCTTCGCTCGCTGTTGCCGCTTTTTGTCGAGCGAAACTGGTGATCGGGGAGAGCCACCTTGCGTGTCGCTTTTCTCTGCGGGCAAATCGTCATCGAGCTTCGCCAGGATTTCTTCAATTTCGCGTTCGAACTTGTCTGGCATGGCATCTCATCCCTGGGTGATCGGCGTGAGGCCGTCGAGAGGTGACCCTGTCCAAGAGTTTACGCCCGTTGAACGATTTTCGATGCATCGCCTCGCCTCCGTATCGATGAGCGCCCGCTCCGGTTAGAATTCGGGCCGCACACATCCCGCCGGAGGCTCACGTGTCTCAAGAAGAAGTGATAGTTGAGGGTAATCCCATCTACATCGTCGCCCTGGGCGACGATCTGGATGAACGCCTGGAGCGAGCGAACCAGAGCTATAGCTCTGATCGGATGCCGCCCCTGCCTCGCGCCCGCCCGTTCATCATTGGCCACGCCACGCTGACACCCCTTTTCGACCGCGTGCTCGGAAAGAACCACATCATCAAGGGGCGCTACGAAGCTGGGACGGTCTCCGCGCTCCACACACACGATGCCGACCAGTACCTCATCATAACCGGCGGTTCTGGCGAGGTTCGTTCGCGCACACAGTCCTACGAACTCAAGCCGGGCATGGTCGTCTGGATCCCCGCCCGCGCCGCCCACATTCACGCCGCCACCCACCACGAGGCGCTCGAATTCATTTTCATCACCGCCACCGGCCACTCCAGCGAAATCGTCGACTGACGGCCACGCGACGCTGGCAGGCCGCCAGATCAACATAACCCCAACCCCAGGAGCAACTGAATGTTTAACGGTGTAGACCATGTGGTAATCGCGGTGAAGGACCTTGACACCGCCATCGGCCGATACGAGACCATCTACGGCGCCAGTGTCAGCGACCGCAGCGAGGCTCCGGCCGCCGGTATGGCGATGGCCTTCTTCCGATTCGGCGATTCGTACATCGAGCTGGTCTCCGCTACGGGCGATCAGGGCCCGATTGCCAAGCGCCTCGCCGAGCAGGGCGAAGGAGTCCACCTCGTCGCCATGAAGGTCGATGACATGGACGCCACCCTTACGAAACTGCGCGATTCGGCCATCCGCCTCGTCGGCGATCCCGGCGCCGGCAACCCGGTCAAGGGCCAGGTCTTCATTCATCCGTCCATGACCGGCGGCGTCCTGACCCAGATCGTCCAGCGGTAACCTCGTTGCGATTCCGTCGCTCTTCGCGTGTGCATGCAGTCGTCGATTAACTGCCGCTTGTCCGATGAGCAAGTGGCGCTTCGAGACGCCGTCCGGCTGTTCTTCGAACGCGAAGTCAAGCCTCGCGCGATCAATCGGGAGTGGGCACCCAGGCGTTGCCCTAACCGGAAAGCACCGCCCGCGCTTCCGGCAGGATAAGTTCCGCCCACAGCCGGTACATCATCCCGGATGGATGGAGGCCGTCCTCGGCGATGAGCGACCGATTATGTGGCGCGAACCGTGAGCACGCGGTCACGTCCACATACCGAACCCCTTGCACGGTGGACTCTTCCCGGTTCGTTCTGTTGAAGGCGTCGATTTCTTCGGCAATTGCTGTTGCGTCACGGCCGTGGGCGAACGGCGTCACGCCCCAATCCGGGATGGAAACGACGACTACGCGGCGCGAGCTTCCGGCCGCATAGCCAATCGCGACATCCAACAGTTCGTGAAACTGCTCTCGATACTCATCGAGGCCAAGTCCCCGGTACTGGTTGTTTACTCCGATGAGCAGCGTGATTAGGTCGAACGGTCCTTGCAGGGTCGCCTCTCGAATCGCAAGGGCCAGCTCGCCGGTGGTCCACCCGGTGCTCGCCACAAGCGTTGGCGCTGCAACCTCGATTGCGCAATGCTCACGAAGCAGGGCGCAGAGTTGCACCGGCCATCGATCCCTTTCCTCGACCGATTCGCCGATCGTGTACGAATCTCCCAGCGCAAGGTATCGAAGCGCTCGCTGTGGCAGTTTGGCTGCTGGCCTCTCCATCAGGAGCGAAGCATACCGACTTCGGATTGCGGTAGGCTTTGGCCGTGCCCTACACCCCCGTCCTCGCGACCCTTGGCTACGTGCTCTCCCCTGACCGGCAATCGGTACTCATGGTTCATCGCAATGCCCGCCCGTCGGATCACGCCTACGGTAAGTACAACGGCCTCGGCGGCAAGATGGAGGCTGGCGAAGACCTCGCCACCTGCATGGTGCGGGAGATCCACGAGGAAGCGGGCATCGAGGTCACTGCGCTGCGATTCCGGGGCACGCTTTCCTGGCCCGGCTTCGGTAACGACCGCGAAGGCTGGTTCGGTTTTGTGTTCTTGATCGATGCATGGAACGGTGTGCCCAACGCATCGAACGCCGAAGGCGACTTGCACTGGATCCTCATCAAACAGTTACTCACCGGCGCCTTGCCCATGTGGGACGGCGACAAACTCTGGCTGCCGATGGTTTTCGACGACGACCCGCGCCCGTTCCACGGGATTGAGCCGTACGAAGGGCTCACTATCGTCGAAGACGGCTGGTCGTTCACGCGCCTGTAGCTGCCCTCAGCGCGCCTTGGCTTCGCGAACGAGGAGTAGCCATCGGCTGACAACAGCCACGTTCGCCTGCTAACGTTTCCGCATGGCAATTGAAATCGGTCAACCGGCGCCATCCTTCTCGCTTCGTAACAAGAAACGCGAAGAAGTGACGCAAGATTCCTATCCTGGCAAGCATCTTGTGCTTGCCTTCTATGCGCTGGCATTTACCGGTGGCTGAACGAGCGAAATGACGGCTTTCCGGACCGACACAGACCGGTTCGTGGAAGCCAATGCCCAGGTCCTGGGCATTTCAGTTGATTCGTTCGCCGCCGCGGGTGAGTACGAAGAAAAACTCGGGCTCGAATTCCCGCTGCTCAGCGACTTCCCCCGGCACGAGACCGGCACGGCTTTCGGCGTGTTCAACGAAGCATTTGGCGTTATGAGCCGCACCACGGTCGTCATCGACAAGGATGGCATCGTCCGCGGCATCCACACCGAACCGCGAGACTTTGAATCGCATTCGCTGAAGGCCCTGGAGATACTGGCCAGCATTTCCTAATTCCGAACCATACGAAGTGCCGCCCGCAATGCCGGGGGCACTTCGGACTCGGATTCGAAGTGCCTCAGTTCCCCGCCGCCCGCCGCAACTCCGCAATGTTTTCGGCCACGCTCTTTTGTGCGTTGTACACCGAGCTGCCGCAGACCAACACGTTGGCGCCCGCTGCCACGCAGCTCGCGATGTTGCCCGCTTTCACACCGCCGTCGATCTGGACATCCGCGCCGGAACCGGCGGCGTCCAACAGCTTTCGTATCCGG
>JANPDX010000354.1:0-1765 GCA_031431695.1 Dehalococcoidia bacterium | reverse complement strand
GCGGAGCGGCCTCGACGCCGTAACAGTGCGTGCAACGAACCCCGCCTTGCTGCACGCCTGGTTTCCGCCCTACTCCCCCCTGGGCCGCTGGAGCCAGCTCCCGCCGGATGAAGCGCTGTTCTCGGCGGTCTCCGGCGTTTCATGGCTGCAAATGAGTTACGAAGACCGCCCGACGTACCTCATCACGCCGCAGGTCCAGTACGGCCACGCAGTACTCGGTGCAGGTGTGCTCGCTTCGGCACTGTACGAACGCGCATTGAGCGGCATGGGCCAGGAAATCGTGGTTAGCGGACTCGACGCACTCGGAGGTGTGGAGGCAGGGGGGACGGTCCGGGCGGCGGATATGTTCCGCATGGGTGGCCGCGGCAGCCGTGGCGGCGTCCCGAACTACCGCCTCTACGAATGCGCCGACGGTGAGTGGTTCTTCCTCGGGACCCTGACGCCGCAGTTCTTCCTGAAGGCGCTGGAAGCGACCGACATGATGCACCTGATGGCATGGGAGGGAGTCGAAGGCGACTTCACGAACCTCCTCAGGCCCGGGATCAACACGCTTGTCATCGACGCCCTTGAAGAGCGGTTCAAGGAAAAGTCGCGCGCCGAATGGCTCAAAATCCTGCACGACCACGACGTGCCTCTCGGGCCGGTCGGCAAGTCAGCCGAGTGGTTCCGCGGCGAAACCTCGCGCGCTAACGACATGTACGTCGAACTGCAGGACCCGAAGCGAGGCACAGTCGCAATGCCAGGTGTGCCGGTGAAGCTCCTCGAAACGCCCGGATCCATCCGATCTCTACCCGTCGCGACGAAGGTCGATGATCTGGCAACCCACGAGCCATCAATCCCCAATCCGATCCTACCGGGAAGGGTCGAAATCCACGATTCAGCAGGCGGCCCCCTCGCCGGCATCCGCGTCCTCGACCTGGGGGCGTTCATCGCGGGCACGTTCGCGCCGGGAATCCTTTCCAGTTGGGGCGCCGACGTGATCAAGGTCGAGCCGCCTGACGGCGACCCCTTCCGCACGTATGGCCTCGGCTTCGTCGGCTATAACCGGGGCAAGCGCGGCCTCGCCATCGACCTGAAGAAGGCAGCGGGGCGCGAGGCCTTCCTGGACCTAGTCAAAGTCTCCGACATCGTCCTCGACAATTACCGAAACGGCGTCCGCGAACGCCTCGGCATCGATTACGCGACGCTGAAAACGGTAAACCCGCGCATCATCTCCTGTTCGGTCACGGGCTACGGTCCGAAAGGCGAACTTTCGCCCGACCCGGGCTTCGACCCCCTGGTGCAAGCGCGCAGCGGCTTGATGGATGCCCAGGGCGGCGGCGACGAGCCGGTTTTCTACCAGATACCGATAAATGACACCGGCAGCGCAATGGCCGCCGCGTTTGGCATGGTCGCCGCGCTGTATGCCCGGGAGCGGACGGGCGTTGGCCAGGAAGTCATCACCTGTCTCGCCAACCAGAGCATCCTCTTCCAGTCCGGCGAACTGACCTGGTACGAGGGCCGGCCCGCGAACCCGAAGGGCGCGTTGGACTGCCTCGGCACGAGTGCGATGAATCGATTCTATGAGTGCGCCGACGGCTGGGTGATGGTGGCGGGCACGAAACCAGAACACTTTTCCGCGCTCTGTGTGGCCCTGGGGCACCCGGAATGGGCCGGTCGGATGATTGCGGAAAAGGCGCTCCTCGAGCCCGTTGAAGGGCCGCTCGCGACGCAAATTGGGGAAGGTTTCGCCGCGCTCACGCGCGATGAAGCAGTCGACCGGCTG
>JANPDX010000353.1:0-2592 GCA_031431695.1 Dehalococcoidia bacterium | reverse complement strand
CGGGTCATCAAGCACTTCGCCATCGCGGTTGCCGAGGATGTTGGTCGAATACCAGCCGGCAACTCCGAGCATGCGGGCTTTGAGCATCGGCGAAATGACGGTCTTGAGCAGCGTCTGGCCTGTCTTAAAGTCCTTGCCGCCGATCGGCACGCCCCTGTCGTTGGCGAGTTTCACGAGGGCGGGGATATCGACCGTAAGGTTCGGTGCGCCGTTAGCGAACGGCACGCCTTCCATGAGGGCTGCGTAGCCGTAGAGCATCGACGGGGCGATGGTGCGGTCGTTGCCTTCCATGGCGGCTTCGAAGGCTTCGAGGTTCATGTGGGCGGCCGATTCCTCGAGGAAAATTTCGGTGGATGCGGCCCAGACCATCACGAGGCGGTCGCAGTTGTTCTTCGCCTTGAAGTCGCGGATGTCCTTGCGGATCAGTTCGGCGAGTTCGAGCTTGGTCGCGCCGGTCTTCACGTTCTCGCCGTGCAGGCGCTTCACGTAATACTGGTCGAAGACAGCAGGCATCGGCTTGATGCTCTTGAGGAAGTCCTTGATTGGCTCGATGTGCTCGTGCTTATCGAGGACCCCGGCGTTGAGAGCGGACTCGTAGGCGTCGTCGGAAATGGGGTCCCAGGCACCGAAGACGAGGTCTTCCATGGTCGCGAGGGGGACGAATTCCTTGATCAGTGGCGAACGGTTTTCGGTGCGCTTGCCGAGCCGGATGGTGCCCATCTGGGTGACCGAACCGATTGGCTTGCCGAGACCGCGACGCGAGTTTTCGACGCCGGCGATGAAGGTGGTGGCGACGGCCCCGAGGCCGACGAGGAGGACGCCGAGTTTACCGGTTGCCGGCTTCACGGGGCGGGGTTCGGTTGCGACGAAATCTTTGGGTTCCAGGATGACACCTCTTAAGCGGGCCAACGACATCAGCGCGCCATGCCATTGGGCAGGGATGCGGCCAGTCGTGGCCCAGTGTTGGACGGTGCTCTGGCGCCTGCCGAGAAGCGCGGCGAGCGCGCTCTGTCCGCCGAAGCGGCGGATGATGCGTTCAGCGGCGTTGGGCTGATCCCCGTCCACGCCACAAGTCTAACGGTTTTTTCGTTATCGGGTGAGAGTCAACGGTGAATCTTTCCACTAATCGAACGGCGCGAGTTCGACCTTGAAGGCGCCGACGTTTTCGCAGGCGCCTTTTCCGCCAACGCCGAGTTGCAGTTTGCCGCGTCCGTCGGAGGTGACCCACGGCTCATTCAGGTACCCGGAGATGAGAATGGATTCAGCCACCCTCAGTTCCGCGAGCGCCTCGCCGCCGATCCGATCCAGGAGCACTACGCCGTTATTCGGCCCGAAGGTCGTGATGCGGGCCGTGTTAGCCGGTCGAGCATAGGTTCGAACAGTGCCGTCCATTGCGACCGCCACGTCTTCCCCGAACCCGAAAGTCGCGATCTCGTCGCCCATCCATGGGCTGCCGACGAAGGCACAGACGCCGTTCATGCGCATGTGGATCTTGCCGTCCGCACCGAAGATCAGGAGTTCGCCTGAGAGGACCTGGCCTGCGAAATAGGAACCGCTTGCGGACCACCTTGGGTTGTAGAGTGGCTGGTCGATGCGGGTGACATTGCCGGTCTCGACGTCGACGATGGCGGCCCCACCGCTGTCGCCGATGGCAGACACCACGAACCTGGTGCCATCAGGCGACCAGTCGAGCCAATTGTTCGCCGGGAGGCCGGCGAAACCTCTTAGCTGCCCGCGCCACCAGACGGACACGCCAAGGGAGTCGCGACCCTGTGGCCCAGCGGCAGCTACAGCGACGGCGCCATCCAGGCCCCAAAAGGCGCGCGCGAAGGTGGCCCCTGGGGCGACCGGCAGAATGACTCGAACCCTGCCGTCCGTGGTCGATGCGATGCGCATTTCGTCCCCGACCCGGATGGAAACCTCCGAGTCATCGGGGGCGTAGTCCACAACATTGCCGAATCGCCCGCCGGTGTCGAGTTCGATCCGGCGCCGCGTCGCGGTTTCGTAGAGCACCGGCGGCTGCTTGCCATCGCCGCCGTTCCATGGGCCGAACATCCCGGATGGGGACACGCGCACGTTAATCCAGGCCTCGCCGCCGCCGGTCTTCGGGTCCAGGAATAACGTGCCGCGCGGCACATCGACGATCCCGCCTCGGGCGAATGTCTTGATCACGGGATCGCGCTTCGGCGCCAGCACTGTCGGCGTGGCGGTTACGGTATAGGTGGGTGCTGCATTCGTGGAGTTAGGCTGGACCGTCTCCGTCGGGAGGATCTGTTTCCTGTCTGAACATGCTCCGCCAAGGGCAGCCAGGGCAAATACCAGGAAGAACATCCGGAGCTTCATACCTTCTCTAACGCCGAACATGTCGACGGTGTTCCGTCAGTTCAAAACGACCGTGGATCTTGAGCCCCTGGCGCATCCATCGAGGAGCTGTTCCGGGCGGTGAAGATCTGGAAGTTCAGCTCGAAGCGGCTGAGGCCGTCGGGGCGCCTGAACTGCGCGAAGTGGCTGGCCAACGCCGCTCGCGCTTCGGCTTGGCGTTCCGGAAGCAGGTTGACGCCGGTCATCTGCTGCTCATCGAAGATCGAGTCC
>JANPDX010000352.1:0-1522 GCA_031431695.1 Dehalococcoidia bacterium | reverse complement strand
TACGATCGCATCATGCGTACCACCCTATCCATCGACGACGATGTCCTCGAAGTCGCCCGCTGCATCGCTGAAGCCGAGCACATTCCCCTTGGCCAGGCGCTGTCGGTATTGGCCCGGCGCGGGATGCCCCAGATTACCTTGAAGTGGTCAGACGACGGGATGCCGGTGCTCGACGTGCCAAAATATTTTCCGACGATCACTTCTGAAGATGTCGCCCGAATCCTCGCGGACTTCCCGTGACCCCAGGCGGTGGTGTCACCCTGGCCGACGTGAATGTGTTGGTCGCGTTTCTGTGGCCGCAGCATGCCCATCACGATGCCGCGGTGCTCTGGTTCGCAACAGCGAGGTTTCGCGGCTGGGCGTCGTGCCCGATCACACAGCTGGGCTGCGTCCGGGTGCTCTGTGCTCAGTCCCAGGGAGTGCTGACCGTCCCTGCGGCTGCCGCACTCCTGAACGAGGCCGTGACCGAAGCTCATCACACCTTCTGGGCAGACGACCTGCCGCTCTCCGAGACCCGATTCGTCGCGAGCCTCCCGCACATCCAGGGGCCTCGCCAACTCACCGACCGTTACCTGCTCGCCCTGGCCGCCGCCCACAACGGCACCTTCGCGACCTTCGACGGCGCGGTGGGCGCTGGCTTGCCACCAGCCTCCCCGCTTCTCGCCCATCTCGAAGTCCTCGGCGCCTGAGAATCCCCATTCGCCAGTCGCGCTCGCCCTCTCCCAAGTCCTTCCCAGGAAGGAGGAGAGGGGGTCGGGGGGTGAGGGCCTCATTCCTCCACCTCCACTACGGTCGCCGGCAGCGTGACCGAGAACGTCGAGCCCACACCTGCCTCCGTCGCGACCGTGATGTCGCCGCCCATCATCAGGCAGAATGACCGGCTGAGTGTCAGCCCAAGGCCCGTCCCGCCGTACTTCTTCGTGGTCGTAACGTCAGCCTGCTGGAAGGCTTCGAACAATCGCGACATGTGCTCCTCGGTGATACCGATGCCCGAATCCCGGACGGCGAACGTTACCACGTCCGGGTCGCTTGCTCGCCGCACGAACAGCGTAACCGTCCCGTTTTCCGTGAACTTGGCGGCGTTCGAAAGCAGGTTGAACAACACCTGCCGCGTCTTCACCAGGTCGGCGTGCATACTGCCGATGTCCGCCGGGCATTCGACGACGAACGCGTTGCCGTTCTTCTCCACCAGTGGCCGCACGATGTCCTCAGTCTCGCGGACCAGCGTCGCGATATCGAAGTCCTCCAGGAACATCGTCATCCGGCCCGCTTCCACCTTCGATAGGTCGAGGATGCCGTTGATGAGCGTGAGCAGGTGCTTGCCGGCCGAGTGAATTCTCCCCAGGTCCGGAAGGAAGTCTTCGTTGCCGAGGTCCTCGCATTCCTCCTGCAGCAGTTCGGCGTAGCCGATGATCGCGTTCAGCGGCGTCCGCAGTTCGTGCGACATGTTCGCCAGGAATTCGGACTTGTGCCGCGAAGCCTCCTCGACCTGCCGCGTCTTCTCCTCGATTTCCGCGAACAG
>JANPDX010000351.1:0-1671 GCA_031431695.1 Dehalococcoidia bacterium | reverse complement strand
TGGATCGTCCTGGCGCTCGCCACCCCGATCCAGTTCGGCCTTGGTTGGCGGTTCTATCGCGGCGCATGGATTTCCCTGCGCCATCTGAACCCAAACATGGACGTACTGGTCGCTCTGGGGACATCCGTGGCGTTCATCTATAGCGCGTGGGTCGTCATCATCAACAGCCACGACCACATGTTCTTCGACGTGAGCGCGGCTGTCCTCGTGTTCATCACCATGGGCAAGTACTTCGAAGAGACGTCGAAGGGCGCTGCCTCCGCCGCGATTCGGGCGCTTCTGAGTCTCGGAGCGAAGACGGCGACAGTCCTCAGGAATGGCGTTGAGGTTGAAATTCCGGTCGATCAGATCGCGCACGGCGAGATGTTCGTGGTCCGGCCGGGCCAGCGAATCCCGGTCGATGGCATCGTCCGCGATGGCCACTCCACGGTCGACGAGTCGATGCTGACCGGAGAGTCGATCCCGGCCGAACGGAGCGTTGGCGACCATGTGGTGGGTGGCTCGGTCAATCAAAACGGCGTGATTCGGGCGGAGGCGACGGCCGTCGGCGATGAAACGGTCCTCCGCCGTATGGCGCGGCTGGTGGAAGAAGCCCAGGGTTCAAAGGCGCCGATCCAAAAGCTCGTCGACCAGGTATCAGCCATCTTCGTGCCCGTCGTCATTGTCATCGCCATGGTTACCTTCCTGGCGTGGGGGACTGTGGGCGGAAATTGGCAGAATGGCATGGTCGCGGCGGTCGCGGTGCTCGTCATCGCCTGCCCTTGTGCCCTGGGTCTGGCGACGCCGACCGCGATCATGGTCGGCACGGGCCTCGGCGCGGAACGGGGCATCCTGATCCGAAACGCTGAAGTCCTGGAGCGCACCCGGAAACTCGACGTCATCGTCCTCGACAAGACAGGGACGCTCACTGAGGGCCGCCCCCAGGTAATGGAAGTGGTTTCGTTCGGTGCGATGGGCGAGTCGCGGCTCATTCAGATTGCGGCATCAGCCGAATCGAGCAGCGAACACCCGCTTAGCCGGGCGATTGTCGACCGCGCCGTCGAGAGCGGAATCGAGCTCCTGGAGGCGACTCAATTCGAAGCTATTACCGGCCGTGGCGTCCAGGCGATGGTTGATGGGAGCCTTCTCCTCGCTGGCAACCCTGCCCTCTTCGTTGAGTACGGACTCGACCTCGCGCCAGCGGTTGCCTCTCGTGTCGATGAACTCGAAGCGGCTGGACGGACCGCGATCCTCGTCGCCATCGACGGCCGCATCGAAGGCCTGTTGGGCATCTTTGACGACGTCAAGCAAAACGCACCGCGGGCGGTTGGCGTCCTTCGCGACCTGGGCTTGCGCGTGATTATGATGACCGGGGATAACGAGCGTGCGGCGGCCGCCGTCGCCGCTGGGGCCGGCATCGCCGAGTACCGCGCCGGAGCCCGGCCGGAAGACAAACTGACGCTCGTGCGGGCGTTGCAAGCGGAGGGGCTCTCGGTGGCGATGGTTGGTGATGGGATAAACGACACTCCGGCGCTCGCCCAGGCGGATATCGGCATCGCCATGGGCACGGGCACGGATGCGGCGATCGAAGCAGGCGACATAACACTCTTGAACGGCGACGTGTCGAGGATCGCCGAAGCGATTGGGCTTTCCCGGTCCTCGCTGAGCACGATTCGCCAGAACCTTGTCTGG
>JANPDX010000350.1:0-1974 GCA_031431695.1 Dehalococcoidia bacterium | reverse complement strand
GGCGGGAGTAACCGGCATCGCCCTCTGCGGATATGACGCGGCATCGAACCAGCTTGCACTTGAGCTTTCGGCACGCTCGCCCGTGCTCTTTCCAACCGTTGGCTTCCACCCCCACGAAGCAGACAGTGTCACGGCGGGAATGCTGAGCGAACTTGAGTCGCTCGCGAAGCTGCCCGAGGTTGTGGCAATAGGGGAAATCGGCCTGGACTTCTATCGGAACCTCTCTGGCGAAACGGCTCAACGCGCGTTAATCGATGCGCAGCTCGCGATTGCCCTGCGGGTGGCGAAGCCGGTTTGCGTTCACTCCCGGTCAGCCGAAGACACCATCCTCGACCACCTTGGCCCATACGCCGTTGCCGCCCGGTCTCTGGGCCTGGAAGTTCCGGGGGTCATGCATTGCTTCGGAGGCACGGTCGAACAGGCACGCTCCTATGTAGATGCCGGGTTTATGATCTCAATCGCTTGTCCGATCACCTATCCGGCGAACGAAAAAGCTCGCGAGATGGTTCGGGCATTGTCACTACGCTCACTGGTCATCGAGACCGATAGCCCGTACCTTCCGCCTCAAGGCAGGAGAGGCAAACTGAACGAACCCGCGTACGTAGTCGAAGCCGCCCGGGCTATCGCCGAGGTGAAGGGGGAGTCGCTTGAGCATGTACTCGAGATGACGACGGCAAACGCCCGCCGGCTCTTTGGCCTGCAGAGCGCCGAAGGCGTGGTGGCAGCGTGACCCAGGCTCCGACGAAGCAACTCTACGGTCCCGTCGCGGAAGACATGATCCTTGTTGAGGATCTGCTCGAATCGACAAAGCAGGTCGATCTCGCCCCGTTGAAGAGGATGCTTGACCACGCCCTCGAAGCGCGCGGGAAGCGTTTGAGACCGGCCCTTGTTCTACTCGCCGGCCACCTTGGCGACTACAACCTCAACCGCCTGGTGCCTCTTGGGGCCGCGATCGAACTCCTGCACACGGCCAGCCTCGTCCACGATGACGTCGTGGATGGCGCCATGAGCCGCCGTGGCCGCCCAACCGCCAATGCGACGTTTGACAATGCAATCACCGTGTTGCTCGGCGATTACATGTTTGCCAACGCCGCGGAGATGGTCACTCGCACCGGCAGCCTGGCCGTAACCCGCCTCTTCGCGCTCGCGTTGATGAAGATGACCAGTGGCGAGCTCGACCAGGACGCCGCCGCGTTCGATATGGGCAAGGATGTCCAGCAGTACCTCTGGCGCATCGGTGGAAAGACAGCGGCGCTTATCGCGAACGCGACCGAAGGCGGCGCCGTGCTCGGCCAATGCGACGAACGAACCGTCGAAGCTCTGCGAACGTATGGTTACAGCCTGGGGATGGCGTTTCAGATCGTCGATGACATTCTTGACTTCACCGGCGACGAAGAACTGATGGGGAAGCCAGTCGGAAGCGATCTGCTCGAAGGGACCGTGACGCTTCCCGGACTACTCTTTCTCGAACGCTACCCGCGTGACAACCCGATCAAGAAGTTCTTCACGGCCCGCCGCGACCGGCTCGCCCGCCTGCAAGAAGCGCTCGACGCCATCATCGCCTCGGATGTTATCAACGCTTCCATGGACATCGCACGGGACTACATCCGGCGGGCGACGGAAAGCATCGCCTTCCTGCCGGATTCCGAGGCCAAACAATGCCTGCTCGAACTCGGTGAGTACGTTCTGGACCGCCGCAGTTAGCTCTAGCCGGCCCCTCGGTCAGGGGTCTTTTGGCGAACGACGCGCCCTTCGTCAATCATTTTCGGTACTTCGCCGGGATGCACGGCGTTGCCATAGAGGTCCGAAAGGTCACCCTTGACGGCGGCCGTCTGCATGTCCTGCAGTTCTTCGCGTTCGCCCCTCGTCTTGCGCTTCTTCGGCTCCGGCTTGTTGATTTCCGGGTGCTCGTTCGGGCGGCCACTTTTTACCAACCTGGTGACCTTTTTCTCGAGGTGGTAGAACGTGTTGTCG
>JANPDX010000349.1:0-2048 GCA_031431695.1 Dehalococcoidia bacterium | reverse complement strand
GTTTTGGGCGACCATCATCTTGGCGCTTTGCGGTCCAATCTGGCTGAGTTGCGAAGTCAGCAGTCCGTGCCAGATATAGGTCATGCGCTCCTGCAGCGGTCGCGCGGAATAGGCCATCCGGGTCAGCCACCACCGCTGCATCTCGCGAATAAGCGGTGGCCGTTTGCCATCGAGCCCTCGGCCTGGCGTCGTGAGATTGAAGGCTGCTGCCGCCACCCGCGCATCGAGCGCACTGTTGTCGATCGTCTCGAAGTTCAGGAGCCTGTCGGCGGCTTGGTCCCGCGTCAGTCCCGCGAAGTCAGCAATTTGGGCGACCGTGCCGCCCCATCCCGCCCTTCGAAGCAAGTGTGCGGCCCGGACGTTAGCGCCTTCAATTGGCTTCTTCAGTTCCTCGGCCGCGTTTGGCGTGGCGTCGCTGCTGATGCCCGGCACCACCAGCCGCGTCAACCCGTTTCCATCCGCCCTGGTGTTCGAGGCGAACCCAACGACTGCCGCCGCGGTGCCTCCGGCCGCGGCGGTGGCGGCTCCCGCGAGCAGCGCCCGGCGTGTTGCCGGGCGTTGCATCAGGCCTCGCCGCTGGGATGGTTGCATGTCTTCCATTTGATGCACTCCGAAGCGCCTCATAACGAGCGCTTGCCATGATATGGCCCGCAGATCACGAAAAGTGACGGCCAACTCCAACTTCACCGGACATTCACCGGCCCGCAATCGGGGACAGTCCTACCAGTTCCTTACTCTCTCAGGTTCTACGCTCGAGGCACCTCGGACGCCCTTCGCGCCATTACGAGGAATGAGAACCATGGCATCATCGCGCAGAGGCTTCGCAAAAGAACGGCACACAGTCATGAAGTCCGTCATCACGGGCCTCGCGGTGCTTGGCTTCGCGGGCGGCTGGGCCGGGTTTGCCAGCGCCCACTCCAGCGAAGCGGGTGACGACTTCCAGGCATCGCCGGATGATGCCGGCCTCGTACTCGAACCTTCCGAGGAGGCATCCCCAACCTCGTTTCCGACCTCCGGCGCCGCCTCCGCTCCAACCGCTATCGCGACTTCGACTGCCGCGCCCGCAACGGCCACCGCGACCTCGACAGTCGCGGCGGCAACAGCCACTGCCACGCAAAGATCCGGATCCCCACAGCAGGCTGCAACCCAACCTCCTGTCGTACCAACCTCGACACCGGTCCCGCCGTCGCCCGCGCCTGCAAAACCGACCTCGACGACTGCCGTGCCAACAGCTACAGCGGGCGCGCCAAAACCGACGGCGACCAAAGCCCCGAAGAAGTCACGGGGATCCTGATGAGTTGGAAGATCGCCGGCCTCATCACGTTCGGACTGGTGGCGGGAATACTGCTTGCCCGCATCGCACAGGACCCAGAGACCGGCACCGCCTCGTGGGACGGACTTCGAGCGGCCGGATTCGCCGCCTACCTGCTCCTCTGGTTGGCCCTTGTGACTGGCATGGCGGTCCATATGCGCTACCGTCCCGGTCCGCTCGCCATGACGTGGCTCCTCGAAGCCCACCGTATCAGCTCGGCGCTCAGCCTTTCGTTCACCGCCGGTCACATGGTCGGTCTGCTGGTGGATCCGACGATTTCGTTTTCGCTCCTCGACCTCTCGGTCGGGCTGAGCAGCAGCTACCGGCCTTTGCAGGTGGCCTTCGGCTCGCTTGCGATGTGGCTCCTCGTAGCCGTCCTCGGTTCAACCGCCTTCGCGGGACGCCTGCCATACGCTATCTGGCGAAACCTGCACTTCCTCAGCTTTCCGGCGTACATCGCCGCACTGCTCCATGGGCTGACAAGCGGAACCGACGCCACCGCGCCGCTCGCGCTGGCTATTTATGCATCCACGGCGTCGATCGCGGCGGCGATGGTCGTGGCGCGGCTCTTTGGTCGGGGTTGGGTTGCGGCGGGGGAAACTGCCCGTCCCTAAACCTCCAGCCCCAGCCCCCGCAGAAACGCCTCGTTGTTTGGCTCCCGCCCGAGGAAGTCGCGCACCAACTGGTCGCCATCGACTGTGCCGCCGCGTTCCAGGATCGTCTTGCGATAGTGTTG
>JANPDX010000348.1:0-3614 GCA_031431695.1 Dehalococcoidia bacterium | reverse complement strand
ACCTTGTCCTTGAAGTCCTTCATCGGTGTGCATCTCCGGTTGGTGTGTGTTGCGGGAGTCTACAGGCGGCTGTTCGTTCCCGCTGCCGGGCCGCTAACGCTGAAGAAGTTTTTTCGCGATTTGTGCGCGTTCGAGCGCGTTCGGAGCGCGATGCGAGCGCGTTGGCGTCACGTTCCGCGTTAGATTCGGAACGTTGAGCAACGTTGGGGGCCGCACGACCTGGAACATCACCCCCGGGCAGAGATTCTGCTTTCCATCGGCCGATAGGGGAGGGGAGACACTATGGGCTCGCAGTTACCGAGTGGTACCTGTTCGAAGCTTGTTGCGACCTGTTGGGGTAACCGATACGTGGTCGTGTTTCCGCCCGCTGCTTCGGATTCCGCATTCGGCCGACGAGGTTCGGATCGTGGTCCGCGCCGATTCGGGAAGCGGACTCGCGATGGGCACCGATGCGCTCGCCGTGGCGCCCGCCCGGTGCCCGCGTTTTATTTTCACCTGTTAACAGGTGGTAACTGGTGAGATGCGTATGGTTTTCTGGGTTCGCCATAACGTTGACGAATGAGATTGGTGGGTTCGGCACGGTTCGGTTTCTGGTGGTCGGATGGCAAGGCATTTGGGATAGCGTTGCGGGTCTGGTGGGAACGTGGAAGGGGCGGATGGCATCCGCCACTGCTGTAGTATCGCCGTACACTCTGAAAGCCAGGGGAATCGCCATGGCGTACAAGCACATCATCTACGAACCGGGGCCTGTCGCCCGCATCATTCTCAACCGGCCCAAGCTCCGCAACGCCCAGAGCCGAGTCATGATCGAGGAGATGGACCGCGCTTTCGCGGCGGCGGCCGAAGACGATTCGGTGAACGTCATCGTCCTCTCCGGCAATGGCGACCACTTCTCGGCTGGGCACGACCTGGGGACGCCCGAAGAGTTGGCCGACCGGGAAGCTCGCGGCGGTTTGCCGGATAACCTCGGCGGACGCTACGCCCGCTCCTGGGAGATGTTCGTGGCCGCGACCATGCGTTGGCGGAACATCCCGAAGCCGACCATCGCCATGGTCCAGGGTTACTGCATCTTCGGGGGCTTCATGTTCGCTTCGAGCATGGATCTTGTCTTTGCCGCCGATAACGCGATGTTCCTCCCGAACCACACGCAATACTTCCCGCTTCCCTGGGATATCGGTCCGCGCAAAGCCAAAGAGTTGCTGTACGAGTCTCGCTTCATGCCAGCGCCGGAAGCTCTCGAACTCGGCTTCGTCAACCGTGTCTTCCCGTTGGCGGACCTCGAACGCGAGACCCTCGCTTACGCCGAACGGGTCGCGACCCAGGACCCGTTCTTCCTGCGCATGGTGAAGTTCAGCGTGAACAACATGGAGGATGCGAAGGGCTTCAGCCACACGGTCGAAGCTGCCTTCAATGTCTACCAGCTCAGCTCCATGCCTCGCAAAGTGTTCCCTCCCGCGGGCGGCGAACGGCCCGGCCCCCGCCGTCTCGGTGGCGTAGCGCGCGCGATGGAGCACCTGGAACAGGGAATCCCGAAGGGTGCGAAGAAGCCGTGAGCGTCCGGCCAGCCCTCGAAGGCATCAACGTCATTGAGGTGACGGACCATGTCCGGGGCCGCTTCTGCGGGCGTCTCTTCGCGGAACTCGGGGCGAGCGTTACTCGCTTCGCAACATCGGCGAAACTGCCGTCACCCGATGACCTCTGGCTCGATGCCAACAAGCACAGTAGCCCAGACGGTCGGGGAGGCGCCGGCCCGGCCGTGGAATTGCTCCTGGCCTCTGCCGACGTCCTCATCGAAGACGGTCCGCTTCTCAGTGTTCGAACGCAGCAGGCCCGTAATCCGAGGCTCGTGCATGTCTCAGTGACGCCATTTGGCCTCGATGGACCCTGGGCGGACCGCGATGCCACAGACATCATCGTCGCGGCGCTCTCGGGCATCGCCGGGATCAACGGCTACGCCGATGGCATGCCTCTCCGCGAGCCGGGGCCCCAGACCGAGATGGTCGGCGCGCTGATGGGTTTCATCGGGGCGCTCACCGCGCTGGAGGAACGCGACCGCTCGGGACTCGGCCAGGTCGTCGAGGCGTCGTCCATGGAGTCGATGCTGAACGTCCTCGCGCCGGCGATCGTCCAGTGGAGCTACACCGGTTCCGGGCCTCAACGGCGGCAACGTGGCGCCGACATGCTCTTCGAATGCGCCGACGGCTGGATGAGTCTGTACATCTCGGCCAACAAAGCCTGGGAAACCATCATCAGCGTGCTCGAAGTCCGGTTGGCGGACGACAACGAGCGGTTTTCCACGGAAGCTGGCCGCCGCAAGCATGCGAAAGAGATGCGCGAGGTCCTTGAGCCATACCTGCGAACGCGGACGCGCAAGGAATTGTTCGACCTGCTTTCACCCATGCGCGTCGTCTGCGGAATGGTGATGACGCCGGCCGAACTCGTGGAAGACGAGCACCTGCGCTCGCGGGGGGCCTTCGTTCAGGCTGACAACACAGGGATCCGCGTTCCCCGCATCGCTATTCGCACGCGCGGCGAAGAATTGGCACCCCGGCTTGCTCCTTCTTCCACTGTCCCGGCTGGCCGCACGCGACAGCCTTCATCCGATGTGCGAACTGGTCGCCTCCCGCTCGAACACCTCGTCGTTACGGACCTCACGCAGGCATGGGCGGGCGCCTACGCGACGCAGATGCTCGCCGACTTCGGCGCGACCATCATCAAGATCGAATCACGCACCCGGCCGGATCCGTGGCGGGGCGGGTTCAAGGGCGAGCGCGGCCTGCAGGCCTATCCGACGGACGGCCCGGGCGAACGCCCGTACAACCGGATGTGGCTGACCAATAGCGTAAACCGCAACAAGCTCGGAATAACGCTCGACCTGGCCGACCCCGAGGGCCGCGAACTGTTCCTTCGCCTTGTCCGGCAGTCGGATGTCGTCGCCGAAAACTTCACCCCGCGCGTCTTGAACAATTTCGACCTCGGATACGAGCGGCTGCGGCAGGAGAAGCCGGACATCATTTTGCTTTCCATGCCCGGATACGGCCTCGACGGGCCATACAGCGACTACCCGGCAATCGGCGGCACCATTGAGCCGATGTCGGGCAACGCGGCGCTTCTTGGCGAGCCGGGCGGCATGCCGCAGACCTCAGGCCTGATGTACCCGGATGCTGTGGCGGGCCTGCATGGGGCGGCGGCTGTGCTTGCGGCGTTACGGCGCCTCGCACGGACCGGTGAGGGCTCCCATATGGAGATCTCCCAGCACGAAGCGGTGCTCTCGATGACATCGACGTTCTACGTCCATCCGGCGGCGCCGGTGCCGGCAGGAAACATCGACCCGCGCGGGTTCAACGAATGCATCGAGCAATCCGAAGCCGGTTGGGTTGCCCGTTCGGGCGATGCGGCCGCGGAAGTTCGTTCAATCAACGACGTGATGGAGTGCGAACACCTTCGCGCACGTGGCTTCTTCGTCGAAGTCGATCAGGTCGACGTCGGCAAGCAGACCATGCCCGGGATGGTTCCGCGGTTGCATCGAACTCCCGGCACGATACGCATGGGTTCGCCGGGACACGGCCAGGACAGTCGTCGCGTCCTTCGGGAGAGGCTGGGCCTGGATGAGG
>JANPDX010000347.1:0-3841 GCA_031431695.1 Dehalococcoidia bacterium | reverse complement strand
CGTCTCGCATGACGATTGCATCGGTCGCGTTATCCATGACAGCCGCCAGGCGCGCGACCCGAACTGCCGCCGCTTTGCGGTCGGAGATGTCGCGGGAGACGCTGGCGAAGACGTCGATTTCTCCAGTGGCGTTTTTCACCGGGAATGCATCGAGCTCAACCTCGAGGGTGTGTCCGTCCTTATGGCGGCGCCGGAAATCGTCTACACGGGTCAGTTCTCCACGCCGAAGTGAGGCCCATCCTTCCTCGCTGCGGGCGGTGTCGTCTTCGGTATTGAGAACCGCGAGCGGCATCCCGATCGCTTCCTCGGCGGTGTAGCCGTAAAGGCGCTCGGCGGCCCTGTTCCAAACGACGGCCTTGCCATCGACATCGCGGCCGACGATAGCATCGTTCGACGACTCAACGATGGCCGCCAGGCGCACCAACGACGCTTCGAGGGCGGACTTCGCAAACGCGTCACGGAACACGCTGGCCTCGCCGATGACGTCACCAGCGCCGTTCGTCAGCGGCAGTGAGTGCCTTTCAACGGTGATCACGGTTCCATCTTTTCGGATGCGCTGCGCCATGCCGCTGGATTCCACATCGCTACCGTCGCCGAGGAGAAGCGCAAGGCTGGAGCAGATGGCTTCCTGCGCCGAATACCCGAAGAGCCGTTCAGCTCCAGCATTCCAACTGGTCACGCAGCCATCGGGGCCGCAAAGGATAATGGCGTCGTCCCTGGATTCCACGAGCGCAGCCAGTCTCGCGACCTGCTCGACGGTGGACGCTGCAGCCTGGAGCTCGCCGTTCATGGAGAAACCTTCGCTGAATGTCGTCGCGACAATCCGGTATCGCCGGGAAACTCCACCGCGAAACGAGAGCCACCCGATGGTCATTCTACGCGGGGGGTGTACCGCCCGGCATTAAGGGATTTCCCGCATTCCCGAGGAATCATCGAAACGAAAAGCAGTTCCGTGGGAGTCGCGCCCCTCAGTGGGCGCTAGCGGCATGCCGCCAACCAAATGATCATGCTGCAGTCCCAACCACCACAGACCACCGGTACTCTCTTCGCCAACGCTGATCGCCGCTATACTCGCCGTTCTACAGGAGGGATCAGCTTTGGAAACTTTCGAGGGCCGTGTGGCCGTGATAACCGGTGGCGCGAGCGGACTTGGGCTGGCAATGGCCCAGCGCTTCGCCGAGGCGGGAATGGACATCGTCATCGCCGATATCGAAGCGGAACCGCTCGCGATGGCCGAGGCGGCCGTTGCCGCGAAGGGCGTCAAGGTGCTGCCGCTCAGGACAGACGTCGCGAAGGCGGACGACGTCGAAGCGCTCGCGGAAGCAGCCTACCGGCGCTTCGGAGCCGTCCATGTCCTGTGCAACAACGCCGGTATCGGCGGAAGCCCCGGCGCCATGTGGGAACTCTCGCGGGAAGACTGGCAGTGGGTGATCGACGTCGACCTGTGGAGTGTGATTCACGGCGTGCGCAGTTTTGTCCCGCGCATGATTGCGGGCGGCCAGGAAGCGCACGTCGTCAATACCGCGTCGGTCGCCGGGCTGGTAAGCGGAGCCGTCGGTGGGCCCTACACCGTGGCGAAATTCGGAGTCGTGGCGCTTTCCGAACAGTTGTACTTCGAGCTTGGGCGAGCCGGACACAACATCGGCGTTTCGGTGCTCTGCCCGGGATTCGTGAATACGAACATCTACGACTCTTCGCGCAATCGCCAGGCGGACTACGGCGCGCCGGCGGTTGAACCGACGGCGGACGGCGAACAGCGCCGGGCCATGCTCCAGGCGATGCGCAACACGATGATGCAGCCCGCCGAAATCGGCCAATTGGTCTTCGAGGCGGTGAGTTCACGGAACCTGTACATCGTGCCAACCGGCAGCGAGGCGCTTGAGGGCGCACTCCAAAAGCGAATGGAAAACGTCCTGGAGCGGCGGAACCCGGCGCTGAACCTGCCGATTGTCTAGGTCCCTCGATGCCTTCCCCGCCTCCACCAAGTCGGGCGGTGGGAATCAAACTTGCCAGGGGAGCTGAAGATGGCGACAGCCGTTGTTCGGCGGGAAGCCGAATGTGAACTTGAGGAGTGGGACGACGCCATCCGCGGCGCTGTCTCGTGGCGGACGCTCTTCAGCGGAGATAGGACGCCAACCTCTGCGTTGACGATGGGCATCGCTGAACTGCAGCCGATGGAAGAGCGGCCCGGGCGGCCCCATCGCCACTCCCAGCCGGAGGTCTACTACATCCTTTCCGGCGAAGGGATTGTGTCGGTAGATGGCCATGCGAGCGCGGTTTCGGCGGGGTCGGCAGTGTTCGTCCCGGGGAACGCAGCGCACTTTGCGGCGAACACAGGCGCCGAACTCATGCGGCTGCTGTATGTGTTTGCCGCGGATTCTTTCGACGAGGTTGTTTACGAGTTCCCGGGCGAGGACGGCGAATTCGCTCCGCTTCCGTAAAGCTTTTCCGAGAGCCCGTGTGACATCAAAAGTGGCCGGCACCCGAGTGAAGTACGCGACGTGCCGGCCATTTTCGTGACCCATGGAACTGATCAGCGGGTAAGGCGAGCTCTGCGTATCCCCCGCCGGCGGCCCGCGCGCACCTACATTTGAGGCGCCGCCCTTGACCATGTAGCGTGCGTGATCGTGGAATCGAACCTTCCCCGGGCCGTGATCGCAGTCCCCGTGCCGTCCGCAACGGCTGCCCGGCTTTCGGAACTCTGCCAACCGGTTTTCGTGGCGACTGCCGCGGTACATGGCGCCATCTCCGAGGCCGAAGGACTGTTGTGTCCAGCGCCATTCCCGATTACCCGCGAGTTGCTGGCGGCGGCGCCGCGGCTTCGCGTGGTCGCGAACTTCGGGGTCGGGTTCAACAACGTCGATCTTGCCGAAATGGACCGCCGTGGTATCGCAGTCTGCAACACACCGGGCGTACTCACGGATGCGGTCGCCGACCTCACCATGGGCATGATCCTGATGGCCTCGCGGCGGCTGCCAGAGAACCATGCATTCGTCCATGGCGGCGGCTGGAGTGCGGGCAAGCCGGCTCCAGCACTGGGCTGGGACTTGGCGGGGAAAGTGCTCGGCCTCGTCGGTTTTGGGCGCATTGGCCGAGCCGTTGCGCAGCGGGCCCGGGCCTTCGGCATGGACATGCTCTACCACGACACATTCACCGATGCTGGGCCTGGCTGGGAGCATTGCCGTTATGCCACGCTCGAGGACCTGTTGGCGCAAGCAGACATCGTCTCCATCCACGTGAACCTCACGCCGGAGACCGTACATCTCATCGGCGAGCGCGAGTTGGCCCGGATGCGGCCCTCGGCCTGGCTGGTGAATACTTCGCGCGGGCCGGTCATCGACCAGCCGGCGCTGGTCGCGGCGCTGACTCGGAAAGCCATCGGCGGCGCCGTCCTCGATGTCCTCGAAACCGAACCGCCCGCCGCGAACGACCCCATCCTTGGTCTTGCGAACGCAATCCTGCTGCCGCACATCGGCTCAGCCACCGTCGAGACGCGGGCGGCGATGCTTGACCTTGCCGTCCGAAACCTTACCGCTGTGCTTTCGGGCGAGCGGCCACCAGAATGTGTCAACCCCGGAGTGCTCGATCGGGCACTCCAGCGACGATAACCAACCGGAGGGAAGTCCATGCGCATCAACACAGTCAAAGAGAAGTGGGCCCGTGGCGAAGTCACGCACGGCGCGTGGCTCTCGATCCCGAGTTCGTTCTCGGCCGAGGTGATGGCCCACCAGGGATTCGATTGGCTCTGCATCGATATGCAGCACGGGCTTATCGACTACCAGGTTGCGTTCACCATGCTCCAGGCCATCGGCACAACAGACACGATCCCGATCGTGCGCGT
>JANPDX010000346.1:0-3497 GCA_031431695.1 Dehalococcoidia bacterium | reverse complement strand
ACTCGATCCGCGCCGCCCGGCCGAACCTGGAAGCAATGTCGAACCAGGAACTCTGGGAATACTCTCGCGACCTCTATATCAACTACCTTGGGCAGTTCTTTTCGGAGCACATCTTTATCACCTTCATTGCGACCGTGCCGGTTGGGGCGCTGACGCAGATTTGCGCGGCAGTAGGGCGACCGGAAGATGCGATGCGCCTCATTTCGGGCATAGGAGACGTCGAGTCTGCGGCGCCTTCAATGGCGATGTGGGACCTCGGACGCTTGATTGCGGCGGAGCCCGTCCTGATGGCCGAATTCGATAAGGGCGTGGAGGGTCTCCCAGCGCGATTGGCGGCAATAGGCCCGCCGGCAGCGACGTTCAATGCAGGGTTCAAACAGTTCATCAAGGATTACGGCTCGCGCGGGCCAAACGAATGGGAGCCCCGCTACCACACCTGGGAAACGCGGCCGGAGCTGGCTCTCGCGGCAATCGACCGGATGCGCCTTGCACCAGCCGAAGCCGCCCCCCAGGGCCGTAACCAGCACATGGCCGAAGAACGCGAGCGTGTCGCCGCCGAAATCTCCGAAATGCTGGCCGGCGACCCCGAGACCCAGGGGATGTTCCAGGCAGCGGCGCGTGCTGCGGTGCTGTTCCAGGCAGGCCGCGAACGCACCAAGACGAATAACGTAAAGCTCATCCAGGAAGCGCGCATGGCGATGCACCTCGTCGGAAAGCGGCTTGTGGAGCAGGGGCTCTGCGACGAAGTGAACGACTTCGGGCTGGTCCTGAAAGACGAAATGGACGACTGGATGAAGGACCCGCGCCCGCTGCGAGCCGAAATCGCCCGGCGGCGAGACCTGATGGCCGCCTATTCCAACCTCCAAGAGCCTTTCGTCTTCTGGGGTGCGCAGCCGGATGTCTCCACCTGGGGGGCGAAGGGGGCGGCTGCCGTGGAGCCAGTCAAGGTGGGCGACGTACTAGCGGGATTCCCCGGCTGTCCGGGCGTGGTTACCGGTATCGCGCGCGTCATCCTCGATCCAATCGACCCGACGGCACTCGAACCGGGCGACATCCTGGTCGCGCCGATCACCGATCCATCGTGGACACCGTTGTTCGTCTCGGCGGGCGGCGTGGTGGTCGATGTGGGGGCAGCTCAGAGCCATGCAATGATCGTCAGCCGGGAACTCGGTATCCCGTGTGTCCCGTCGGTCACGAATGGGACCCGGCGGATCCCGAACGGAGCGACTATCACCGTCAACGGAAATGCGGGAACCGTGACGATCGTGGCGTTGCCGTAATGGTTGAGCGAATGCTGCCAGCCGTTCACGCATTCGAAGACACCCTGCCCGATGGCATCGACCCTCCCTCGCTGCTCGGTGGTAAGGCTGCCGGGCTTGCCATGATGGCCCGCGACCTCGGCCTGAACGTCCCGCCCGGATTCGTCGTCACGACCCGGGTTTGCAACGAGTTCCTGGGAACCGGCTGGCCGGACGATCTGGACGAAGCCTTGCGGCTACAACTGGCGCGGCTTTCGGCCCGCGCCGAGCGCGGCTTCGGCGACCCGGAGAGGCCGCTGCTGGTTTCGGTGCGGTCCGGTTCGCCGGTTTCGATGCCAGGCATGATGGACACGCTTCTGAACGTGGGCATGACGCCTGCGATCAGGGAGCGTCTGGCCCGGGAGAGCGGAAGCCGGTTGTTCGCGGCTGAGACCTGGCTTCGCTTCAACCGGATGTATGCGGAGATCGTGCTCGGCATGAGCCATGACCACGCGCTCAAGAAAGCCGAGCATGACGACACTGAGGCCGGGATCCTCGCTGCCGCGGAACGCATCCGTGAGGTTTCGGCCGAACATGGAGGCATTCCCGACGAGCCGTTCGAGCAACTGACCGGCGCGATCCGCGCCGTGTTCGGGTCATGGCAATCCGAACGGGCCATCGTTTTCCGCGCCCACGAAAATATCCCGGCGAGCCTTGGTACGGCAGCAACGGTCCAGGCGATGGTGTTCGGGAACCTCGACGACCGTTCGGGGACGGGCGTGGCATTCACGCGAGACCCGGCGACCGGAGACGCGACCCCGTGCGTGGACTACCTGGTGCGGGCCCAGGGCGAAGACGTTGTCGCAGGTACCCACAAGGTTGGAGGATTGGATGCGCTCGCCCGGCAGCTCCCAGAAGTGGCGAATGAGCTGGTAGACGTCCTCCATCGGCTTGAGCTTCATTATCGGGACATGTGCGACGTGGAGTTCACGGTCAGCGCCGGCCAGCTTTACCTCCTGCAGGTTCGCGTTGGACGGCGGAGCCCGCTTGCCGCGGTGCGCATCGCGGTTTCGATGGTTGAAGACCCGGCCTTTCCACTGAGCAAGAGCGAGGCTATCGGCCGCACCGGCGAAGAAATCCTGAAAGAACTCGCGAAACTCGGCAAGGTCGCCGAGGGCCATTCGCCAATCGCCACGGGACTGGCCGTTTCGCCGGGTGTTGGCGCGGGCGCGCTTTGCTGCGACGCCGACCGTGCGGTCGAATTGGCCGCGGCCGGGGTGCCAGTGATACTTGCACGTGCCGAAACCTCGCCTTCGGACGTACACGGCATGGTGGCGTCTTCTGGCCTGGTGACAACCTTCGGCGGCATGGTGAGCCACGCGGCCGTCGTTGCGCGAGGGTGGGCTATCCCGGCGGTGTGCAGCCTGGTTGGCGCCGAAGTCGAATCAATGGGCCTTCGCACCGCCAGTGGGTTCTTCGCGGAAGGCGACACAGTGACCGTCGATGGCTCGAATGGGGCCCTGTATGCCGGTGATATCCGCGTGGCTGCGGGTTTGGACCTTCCGGAGGTGCGCAAGCTGAGAGCCTGGGCCCTCGAAGCCGAATCAGCAGGGGCCGCGGAAGCGCCAGCGGTCGCACGCCTGGTTACGGCGTTCGAAGTCCTGCGGACCCTTCAACTCAAGGGCCTGTGCTCGGTGGAACGCCTGGCGGCGGCGCTTGGGACGACCGAGGATACGATCACTCACGTGCTTTCGCCGCACGAGGCAGTGCTCAAGACGACCCCCCGAGGATTCGCGCTGACAGCAGACGGCCGGGCGTGGGTGCTCGAACAGGTCGCGCTTGAAGGGGCGGAAATTGGATACGCGCTCGAAGGCGAGTGGCAGCGGTTCCAAGCCCTGAATCTGCGCTTGAAGGTCCTTGTCACAGAATCGCAGCAGTCGGGCATTTCGGGGACGGGGCACGAGCGTTGGGACTGGCTGGTCGAGACCATCTCTGGGCTTCACTCTGACTTTCGGCCGCTCGTGGAAACCGTCGGGGGGACGGCGCACCGGCTGGCGAGCTACGGTCGTCGTTTCGACAAGGCCCTTGAAGCGATCACGGCGGGTGACCATTCGATGCTCGCTTCGCCGCTGAAGGACAGCTACCACACGCTATGGTTCGAGTATCACGAAGAACTCATCGCGGTGACGGGCAGGAACCGGGCAGAAGAAGAGGCCGCGCACCCGCACTGATGGGCCGCCGCCGTTGGCTATGTTGGCC
>JANPDX010000345.1:0-4255 GCA_031431695.1 Dehalococcoidia bacterium | reverse complement strand
GCGAAAACCCGGAACAGAAGGCGAAGCTCATCGGCGACATGTCCCTGATTGATTCCGCCGTGGAGGAAATTTGCCGCTGGACCTCTCCGCTCCACCACATGTCCCGCTACGTGGTCGAAGACACGGTCCTCGGTGGCCAGGAAATCAAGGCGGGGGACCGTGTGCTGATGTGGTACCTCTCGGCTAACCGCGACGAAGACATGTTCGCCGACCCGTATACGTTCGACATTACGCGCACGCCCAACGAGCACCTTGCGTTCGGCATCGGCGAGCATTTCTGCCTCGGGGCAGGTTTCGCCCGCAAAGAACTGAAGGTGATGTTCGAAGAACTCTTCCGTCGCCTGCCAGACATCGAAATGGCAGGCGAGCCGGAACGCCTTCGCTCGAACTTTATCAACGGCATCAAGCACATGCCCGTACAGTTCACGCCGGAACGGTAGTCTCTCCGGTCTTCATCCCTTCAGTGCCCGTTGGAGCATTCGCTGCAACGGGCTCTTTGCTTTTGCGACGAGCGATATCGTTTGCGGTGCACAGGTCGTTCCGTTGCCGCCCCTCTCACGTGGTTTGCGATTCCACAGTGGATCTCACAGCTTGATCGCGAAGAACCTGCTCTCGCGTAGAGTCTGTCCGGGCGATCCGCCTTCTTTCGGCACATTCCGGAATTCCTGCCAAACGAAAAAACTTCCCATTACGTAGGCGTCGACGGTTTCGGCTCCTTTAGTGTCGATAAGGTGGATTGTGTTTTCTTGTGCGTCGTAATAGCCAACGTGTCCCGTCACTGGCGCCCACGAGGAGTACCGCCCGCTTGAGTACATCCAGGCTCCGAAGTCCAAAACTTTGACGCTAACTCCGTCCTCAAGCGCAGCTACGAATTGGCCGCTTTGTAATGCAAGCGCCAAATGCCTCCCGTCATTAAGTAGGGCGCTGGTTGCTGGCTGTTCCGGAAGCGCAAACCGCCGCTCAACACGGTCTGTGAGTGAAAGAACGACCTGCACAGGCTGATTCCCGCCGACGGGTTGCTCAAGCCAGCCGGCAGCGCGGCCGCTGACTGATGGAGACCAGAGATCGGACTCGGTGATGTCGTCGATCTCGGCGAGAGTCTGAAGTTCGGAGGAGGCGAGGTTGTATAGAACAACCCGCTTCCGCTGTGTCCCGTCGGCGCCGACGAATCGTTCAGCCCAAATCAGCAAGTCTCCGGCGACCACGGGTCGAGGTGCTAGGCCGGGGAATCCTAGCTGCATCATGTTGCGCGAGTACGCTGCCGGGTTACTCCGTGCGAGGACGCAGCCCCCGGAGCCATCTGGCGCCCGTACGATCAGTTGCCATTCAGCCATCGGGGCTTCGAAACCATGTCGAACAGTAACGATTTTGGAACCGATCCCCTCCGCAGCAATGTCTTGCAATTCCTCCCGAATGGCCCACACAGGAGTTGGTTCGGTCCCTGGCTGCCACGAGAAGTAGGCGTTGTCGCGCCCTCGCGTCTGGTTGTCGTGAACAAGAAGTCGAGCCGCGCCATAAGGACCAACCGGCGCGAAACCTTGGTGGTCGAAGCTGCCGCCGGGAACCCAACCCTGAGCGTCGTCCGCCGAGTTGGTGACTACTTTCGCTTGAATAGGAGCACCTAAGGCAAGTGCCGGGCTTTCTATCGAGCTAGCTTTGGTAGGATCCACCAGCTCAATGGGACAGTTTGACTGAGGGTCGTCACGAACGGCCAGTGGTGATGGACCCTGAGAAACGCTCGATCCAGGGTTAGGCGTGCGGTCGCCATCAACCCCACGCCCTTTGTCGCCGCCGCAAGAGGCGAAGACCAACAAAGCCGCGACGATAGCTACCGACTTAGTAAACAATGCCATGACCATAGTTTCCGATCGCCGACCAATGAGTGTTCCAAGCTACATCATAGAATCGAGTCGCTCCCCACACTTGCCCGATTTGTACGTATCTCGTTCCAGCCGAGTCATAGTATCCGTAGACAGTATCCCAATGTTGCCAATTCGATGGCCCTGGGAACGCCGAAGGTCGATATGAGTTGCTACCGTATCCGACGTTCTCCGCCAATGGGTAGTTGAAGTCGATGTCGTCTTCTATTCGCGCCATCACGTCCGATTGACTGAAGTTGTTCATATCGCCGCCAGTCGACGCGACGGAACCTGTGAGGTAGTACCCGGTGTCGAATCCTACTCTCCAGCGGTTCAGTGTCTGGTCGAGAATTTGAGGGCTCCAGGCTGTTTGCTGTTCGTAGGCGGGTGGCCAGCCGTTGTTGGCATGGGTGTAATAATCGTAGCCGAGTATCCATTGATCGTTGAGTCTATCCGAAGTGATTGTCGATCCATCGGAGGCGTACTGAGATGTATGTGGGCCCTTGTACCAGAGGATGCTCTGGGCACTGGCTGGTCCGCATTGCCAATTATAGTACTGTTCGAACGGCCAGTAGTTAGATAGTTGCCCTAGGGTCGTCGCCGTTTCGGCAATGCCAACCGACGGATCCTTCCCAAGATTCCGCGAGATTTGATTTATTGACGGCTCCACATTTGATTCGCCAGATAGTGACCAAACCTTCGCTGCGATTTGGTCGAAGTCCGCTTTGCTCATTTTGCCAGCCTTGTACAGGGCGTACGCTGCGGCTTTCTCAGACCTTGCATCAATGAGCTGCTGTTCCGCCTCAGTATGAGTCGGAACACTTGGCTGACAGGGGGTGCCGTCCGGTGAAATTCCTGGTCCCTTACCAACCAAACAGTCGCCACGGACCGGTGCTTGGTCCGCCAATGACTTCGTCGCGGAGCTTATGGCCGCTCCGCACCCGATCAGCATAACCAAAGCGAATAGTCCGATAGTTCTTGTGTACATGTTCTGCTCGCTTTCATTTTGTCTTGGTTCCAAGAGAACACGAGCATGTAATGTAGACGCACCCGTTGCGTAATTTGCCTGAACAGGTTTTCATGCGCCACCGAAAAGATCCCGCGTCTGAACGTGGGATGTGGCGGATGCGCCAGATTGGGGCGATTCCCGAGTAGACTCCGGCCCCATGGAACCTGCCTCGCCGACCAAGGTCAATGCTCATCCCAAGAACGTCGTTGTCATCCTGCTGGATAGCCTCAACCGTCACATGCTCGGCTCGTACGGGGGCAAGGAGTTCGCTACGCCGAACCTCGATGCGTTTGCCGCGAAGTCGCTCCAGTTCGAAAAGCACTACGCCGGTTCGCTGCCCTGCATGCCCGCGCGGCACGACATCCTTTGCGGAGCACTCGATTTTCTCTGGCGGCCCTGGGGTTCCATCGAAATCTGGGAAGACGCGATCACTCGCCACCTTCATAAGGCGGGCGTCACCTCACAATTGATCTCAGACCATCCCCACCTCTTCGAAATGGGTGGCGAAAATTACCACGTGGACTTCAATGCATGGGACTACCAGCGCGGTCACGAAGGCGACCTCTGGAAGACGCGGCCCGATCCGAGCTGGATGGGCGCACCCGGTTTCGGCCGCGGCTGGATGCCCTACGACAACTCGCGAGGATACTTTCGCGACGAGCAAGACTTCCCGGGCCCAAAAACCATGGCAGCCGCTTCGCGGTGGATCGACGACAACGCCGGAGTCCACGACCGCTTCTTCCTTTTCGTCGATGAGTTCGACCCGCACGAGCCATTCGACACACCGGAGCCGTACGCGAAGCTCTACGACGACACCTGGGAGGGCGCCCACCTGATCTGGCCGCCCTACCATGCCGCGGCTGTCAGCAACGGTATCCTCACCGAACGTCAGGCCTTCCAGGTTCGCGCCCAGTACGGCGCCAAACTCACCATGATCGACCATTGGTTCGGCAGGGTCATGGAGTCGCTCGAACGCAACAACGTCCTCGACGAAACCGCCGTAATCCTGTGTACTGACCATGGCCACTACCTCGGCGAGCGCGACATCTGGGGTAAACCGGCCGTCCCCGTGTACGAACCGCTTGGTCACATCCCCTTGATTGTGCGCTGGCCCGGTCTCGAAGGCGGCGTTTGCAACGCACTGACCACCAGCGTGGACATCTTCGCAACGCTCTGCGATGTCTTCGGCGTTGAACCCGAGCATCGCACGCACGGCAAGTCGCTTGTCCCGCTGATCACTGGTGAGGCGACGGCAATCCGCGTTTGGGCGCTGCTCGGCGTCTGGGGCCGGGAAGTCCACCTGGTCGATGACGAAGCCAAGTACGCCCGCGCCCCGGAGAGTGGCAACTTCCCAATTTCCATGTGGAGCAATCGTTGGTCGACGATG
>JANPDX010000344.1:0-1828 GCA_031431695.1 Dehalococcoidia bacterium | reverse complement strand
CTCATCGCGCTCGCCGCAATTCCCATCGCGCTGTTGACCTGGAGGGGCGAGCTTGGAGCGCTCGAAACCTGAAACGCTTACCTGCACCGGAGTCGACGTCCGTTATGGCGCCGTTCGTGCCGTCTCGGGGGCGAACCTTTCGGTTGGGGCCGGCGAGATCGTCGCCATCCTTGGCCGAAGCGGGAGCGGCAAGACCACCCTCTTGCGCGCCATCGCCGGGTTCGAACGCGTTTCCGCCGGTGAGATCCGCATCGGCGAACGCCTTGTGGAGAGCACGGCCGTCAGCGTCCCCGCCCATCGTCGGTCAATCGGCCTCGTCTTCCAAGAGTACGCGCTCTTTCCAAACAAATCCGTCGCCGGGAACGTCGGCTACGCGCTGGGCCGTCACGCCTCGGGGCGCGTGCTTGAACTGCTGCGCATCGCCCATCTTGATGGGCTTGGCGACCGGATGCCGCACGAACTTTCGGGCGGACAGCAACAGCGGGTGGCGGTGCTCCGATCGCTTGCGCCCCGGCCGACCGTGTTGCTGCTCGATGAGCCGTTTTCCAACCTCGATGCTGCCCTTCGCGTCGAGATGCGAGATGAGGTGGCGAGCTTGCTCCGCCAGGCGGGCACGACGGCGGTGCTCGTCACACACGATCGGGCGGATGCAATGGCAGTCGCGGACCGGATCGCCGTGATGGAAGACGGACGGGTCATCGAGGTAGCCACTCCGGAGGCGCTCTACCGGACCCCGGCGCGGACAACAGCCGCCTACGGTGGCGACGCCCAGTTCATCACAGGGCGGGCAACAGGCAACGGTGCCGAAACCGAACTCGGGATCCTCCGTCTTGCCGCCCCTATGCAGGGCGCCTGCTCCGTGCTCATTCGCCCTGAGTGGATCTCCCCGCAGGGCGATGGCGTCCCGGCGGTCGTTGTTTCGCACAGGTTCGAAGGGGCGGTGGTGCGCCTTCGCATTCGGCTGCGGTCTGGCCTGGAATTGGCCGCGATAATGCCCAGTTCCGTCCATGCCGAAGAAGGCGTCACCCTCGCTGTGGGGGTTCCCGGCCAGGTACCCGCCTATCCGGACACCGGCCGCTGACGAGTATTCGTCCAGCGCTGCCGCAACTCGAGGCCTCTTAGTTCACGTCGATGTACCCTGTTTTTTATGCTCGTAGTCCAGAAATACGGCGGCACCTCAGTCGCCGATGCGGACCGCATCCGGCACGTCGCCGGGCGCGTCATCCAACGAATCAACCAGGGAGACCAGGTCATCGTCGTCGTTTCGGCGATGGGCAACTCGACTGACGACCTGATCGACCTCGCGCTGCAGGTCGCCCCAGACCCCGACCCGCGCGAACTCGACATGCTCCTTTCCACGGGCGAACAAGTTTCCGTTGCGCTCGTTGCCATGGCGCTCAAGACGCTCGGCCAGGAAGCGGTTGGGCTGACTGGCCAGCAAGCCGGGATCATCGCCCAGGGCCGCCACTACCAGGGCCGCATCTCCCGCGTCGAAGCCGACCGGGTGCGCCAGGAACTCGATGCCGGGCGCGTACCGGTCGTGGCCGGCTACTGGGGCGTGACCGAGGACCAGGAGATCCTGACCCTCGGCCGCGGCGCCAGCGATACCACCGCGGTGGCGCTCGCGATCGCCCTCGGCGCGGAACGTTGCGAGAACTGCAAAGATGTCGAAGGCGTCTACACCGCCGACCCGCGCATCGTGCCGAACGCGCGCAAGCTGAAAGACATCACCTACGAAGAGATGCTGGAGATGGCTTCCCAGGGTTCAACAGTGATGCACAACCGCGCCGTGGAACTGGCATCCGTCTACAACCTCCCCATCCTGGTG
>JANPDX010000343.1:0-2777 GCA_031431695.1 Dehalococcoidia bacterium | reverse complement strand
GCCGTCTTCGAGGAGCATGAGGTTGTTGCGGGTGCGGTGCTGGAGTTCGGCTTCATCGGCGCGTGCGTTTCCGGCGCGACCGGCCGCGACGGCGGCTTCCGGGCTGGAGAAGATGTCGTTGGCCTGGACTCCGGCGACGATGCGGGTCGAACCCGCGGCGGCGATATCGGGGCCGACATCGACGATGACCAGGCGCTCGACTTCTTCGGGATGTGTGGCGGCAAACTGGTAAGCGTTGCGGCCGCCCATGGAGAGGCCAAGGAGGACGAACCGCTTCAGATCGAGGGCCTTCACCCAGCGCTGCACGTCTTCGACCATTGCGTCGGCCGAGTAGTCTTCGGTCCAGGCAGAATCGCCGTGGCCGCGCTGATCGAGGGCATAGACGTGGTACTGCGGTTGCATGGCAACCGCGAAGGTCTCCCACGAGCGGGCGTGTCCGGTGAACCCGTGGAGCAGGACGAGTGCCTGGGCGCCGGGGTTCGGCCATTCGCGGTAGTGGAAGCGAAGGCCACCAAGCATGGCGGATCGATCGAGAGGCGGGTGAGTCATCGGAAGCTCCAAGGAGGGTATCGGGCGAACTATACGGCCTCACCCCCGACCTCTTTCCATCTGCGGATGGAGAGGGGAGATGGCAGTGTTCTCGTTCGGGCGGTTTTCCTCTCTATGGCAGGTACACAAGTTGTACTGGTCGAGCGCGTAAGCAGACGGCACACTTGGCCAGCCGTGGCAGCGTCCGCGTGAGCACCGAAAAGGAGAACGCCCATGCATTCATCGAAGGCGAACCTGCCAATCCTGGTAGAAGCGGGCCCCAATCAGGTCCGAGGTATCGACTGGGGGGCCATGCGCGTGGCCGTGGTATCGGTCCCGGCCGGGGCGGATTTCGGACCACTCCTCGCGGGGCTTCCGAACAACCGCTGCCAGGCCGAACACTGGGGCTACGTGATCAGGGGCCGGCTTCGGGTAACCGATGCCAACAATAAGGAAGAACTGCTTGTAACGGGAGATTTCTATCACCTGGCGCCGGGGCACACGGGAGTCGCCGAGGAAGAGACGGAGTTCATCGAGGTAGGAGAGCCGGGGCCGCACCAGCAGTTCGTTGACCAGGCGAAGAAGAACATTGCGGCGATGTAGCCCTCATCCCCGTCCCTTCTCACGCGCGCGGGAGAAGGGAGCCTTGGAGTTAGCCTTGCGCGGCGGCGCGGACCGCGGGGCTGACCGGGCTGAGGCGCAGCCAGGTCGGGAATGTTTTGCACAGAGCGGGATCGCCGGAGAGTTCGACTTCGCCGCTGCGGAGAGCGGCGCCAAAATCCGTCCTGCCGAGCCAGATCAGGTACAACGTCCGCCGTGATGAGCGCAGGACCACATCGACTTCGAAGCCGGGGTCGGTGAGGCAGACGGAAACGTCGGTGGGTTCGATGACCAGCCAGTAGCGCGCGCTGCAATCGGTGAACTCGATTTGGACGACGGTGCGGGCACCGGGCGCGACCGACTGATCCATTTGGCCGTGGATCCACCAGACGAGAAGGTCGGGATCGAGGTCTTCGGGCTGTGGTTCGGGAAAGGCCCATTTCGCTCCCCAAGCCGCCATGCTGAAGACGAGCGGGCGCAAGTCCAGGCCCGCATCGGTGAGCACGTAGTTACCCTCGCTCTTCGTTACGAGCCCGGACGCCTGGAGGTGGCGCAGGCGCGTGGCGAGCAGGCTGCGGGAGATGCCCGGCAGGCCGCGAGCGAGGTCATTGAAACGGCCGGTGCCCACCAGCATGTCGCGCAGGATGAGGATCGACCAGCGGTCGCCGATGATTTCAGCCGTCTTGGCGATTGGGCAGTACTGCGCGTACGAACGCATGACGGACGACCTCCAACGGCGCGGCTGTGACGGCGCAGGTTATGAGGATAGGGCACCACTCGCGGACAAACGCATGTGGTTTCCGCTATGCCGTCGAATCCTGACCGCTTTCAGTGATACCGGCGACTTTGATTTCGAGCAGCCGCAGCGCGTACACCGCAAGCCCGAGGAAGAGCCCGAGGCCCATGATGGGCGTAAAGGTGCGTTTCAGGACCGTAACATCGAACAGCAGACCCGCGGCGAACCCGATGAGCCCAACGTTTACGGCGAAAAAGACGAGTTGATCGATGCGGTTGCCACGACGTCCGATGGTGGCAACCATGAGCATCGCGAAGATGGAGTTCGTCATCAGTCCGATGAACTGGGCATGGTCGAGCGCGAGCAACTGGTTCGCGGGGACGAGGTCGAAATCGCCTTCGTACTTAATGACGAAGTACTGAGCGAGGCCGATGACGAAGAGGAGCGAGATGACGCCCATGATGGCGTGGCGGCCGGGGGTGGCTTCACGCAGGTTCACCTGGCGGAGGGTGGGCCACATGCGCTTCACGAAAATGCCGAGGCCGACGATTTGCAGGATGATGGCAACGGGCGCCAGCGGAGTGATCTCCCACATGACCGAGATCATGAGGATGATGCCGCCAGCGAAGGGGAACATCATCTGGATAACACCGATCCGGGTGGCCTTCGGCGGTTTGGGGAAGAAGAAGGCCCACTCGCTCATCGCCAGGCCGACGGGGACGAGGAAGCCTACGACCATGGTGGCGGGGTGCGCGCCATCGCCTCCTTTGGGTATCCAGTTGTCTCCGGTGGAGATTTCGAGCCCGAGCAACACGCCCAGGATGCCGCCTATGACTGAGGTGCCAAGTGCGGCGAGGAAGCCCCAGTGGGGCACGCCAAGTTCGCTTCCTCGGGCGCGAAGGAGCACCCATAC
>JANPDX010000342.1:0-4085 GCA_031431695.1 Dehalococcoidia bacterium | reverse complement strand
CACGAAGGCCGCGGCAGAAGCGCCGATCCCGGTCCTGCTTGGGGGCCACTCGCTCGTCTCGGGTGGGCTAATGGCGATCAACGACGTGGCCTGGAGGGAAAACGACCGGCGGTTGGGGGTTTGACCACAGAGGCACAGAGTCGGAGACGACACGGGCCTGGCATTGTGGTTCAATCCGGGCCACGCGATTCGGCCGAATCGTGAATCGCAAATCGTGAATCGTGAATCGAATATGACACCTTACGAACGCATCGACCGGGCAATCGATGAAGCCAGCGTCGGACTCCGCACCCTCAGCCTGGACATCCATTCGCACCCTGAACTGAACTTCGAAGAGGTCCACGCCCACAAGGTGCTGACCGATTACCTCGACAGCGAGGGGTTCGAAGTGGTGCGCGGCGCCTACACCATGCCGACAGCGTTCAAGGCGGTGGCAGGCACGGGCGGGCCAACGGTGGCGGTGCTGTCCGAGTACGACGCACTTCCCGGAATTGGACATGCCTGCGGACACAATTTGATTGCCATCGCGGGGATTGGCGCGGGCCTTGGGTTGCGAGCAGGGCTTGAGGGCCAGGCCGGCACGGTCGTGATTCTCGGGAGCCCGGCCGAAGAGGGTGGCGCCGGTAAGCAAATACTCATCGAGCAGAACGCGTTCGCGGGCATAGACGCTGCCTTGATGGCGCACCCGGCGCCCGCGGACAGCGCGACCCCGAAAGTGCAGGCGCTGCAACAGCTACGGGTCGAGTACTTCGGCAAGAACGCGCACGCCGCGGCGATGCCCTGGAACGGCGTGAACGCCCTTGATGCGCTGGTAGCTGGATACAACGCGGTTTCGATGCTGCGCCAGCAGATTCGATCAACCGACCGCGTACACGGCGTGTTCACTCACGCGGGCCTGAAGCCAAACATCATCCCGGACTACACGGCCGCGGAGTATTACGCCCGCTCTGCGACGATGGCCGAACTCGCCGAACTGAAAGTGCGCGTGCAGGCGGCTCTCGAATCGGGTGGCCTCGCAACCGGGTGCCGGGTCGAAGTCACCTGGGAAGGCCGGCCGTACACGGACCTGGTTTCGAACGACCCATTGGCGACGCGCTACTGCGCGCACATGGCCGAACTTGGGCTCCCGGTGGGCAAGATCCCATGGTTCGGGGCGAGCACCGACATGGGCAACGTCAGCTATGTGGTCCCCACGATTCACCCCATGTTCGGCATCCCGAGCGACCCCATGAACGCCAACCACACGGCCCCGTTCACGGCGGCGGCCGCGACCGAAGAGGCCCACGAACGCACGATTCGCGTCGCCAAAGCCATGGCCCGCGCCGCCTATGACTTGATAAACGAGCCCGAATTACTCGCCCAGGTCAGGGCCGACTTCCTCGCGAACGTGCCGAACCCGGGCGACCCGCTACGGTAGCGCCGCCGCCAACAAGCTCGACCCGCTCCGTCTTTTCGTTGACAATCATATTTGTTTCTGGTTATATAACTGTCAGTGAATACGTTTGCAGCCCTCGCCGACCCTGTCCGCACGGGAATCATCGATTCGCTGGCGGAGCGCGCCCGGACCGTGAACGAAATCGTGTCGCTGTTCGATGTCACTCAGCCGGCCATATCCCGCCACTTGCGCGTGCTTCGCGAAGCCGGGCTCGTGACGGTTCGACCCGAAGGGCAATCGCGCGTGTATGCGTTGAACCCCGCGCCGCTGCGCGAAATCGATGCCTGGCTGCAGCGCTATCGCAAGTTTTGGGCGGGACGGCTCGACGACCTTGAACGTCACCTGGAGGAGAACCCGTGAACGAAGGAGTCATCGAAACCGATGGGGAATGGCCCGTCGTGCGCTTCGAGCGCCATTTCAAGAGCCCGGTCGAGCGTGTTTGGGCCGCGATCACGGACCCCGAGGAGCTTTCGTGCTGGCTGGCGGACACTGAGATAGAACTCGTGGAGGGCGGCCGATTCGACCTGCAGTTCCGGCTTCGAGCGGATGAGACGCGTAGCTTCGGGCGGATAACAGCGGTCGTGCCGAACAGGCTGCTCGAATTTACCTGGTACCCGGACCAGCTCGGCGACTCCCGGGTCCGTTTCGAACTGACCCCAACGGAGGAAGGCTGCACGTTGGTGCTTACTCACCGGTTCCCGATTTCGTATGGAGTCGCGGAGACGTTGGGCGGCTGGCACGTCCACCTCGATGCTCTCGAACTGTTACTTTCGGGAACTCCCTTCGAACTTCGCCGCATGCCATGGAATGCAACCCGCGAGATCTACCTCACGGATGGAGAACTGAGGTGAGCGACCTCGGCACGTTCACCCACTGTTACACGATTCGCTACGACCGCACTTCGAAACACTCCCCGGAACGCCTCTGGCGAGCGATAACCGATTCGGACGAAGTCACGAGTTGGATGCAATACCCGGCGCGGATCGACCTGCGCGTTGGCGGCGACTACTTTGTCGACTTCAGCACGACCAACAGCGGCAGCCTCGACGGGGTCATTGTCGCGGTGGAGCCGGCGCGGCTCCTGCGCTACGCCTGGGGCACGTCAATCGTCGAGTGGACGATCGAAGCGGCTGCCGACGGGTGCAAGCACAGCTTCCTTCAATCGGGCCTGGCCGACCGGGGACCGGGAGAAGAAGGCCTCGCCGCTGGGTGGCATGCCTGGTTCGATGACCTGGACACGTATCTCGATGGCGAACCGCCGGCGCCACTCACCGACCGCCGACCCTGGATTGCCCTGGGCGAGCGGTACAAGCCGATAATGGCTGAAATGTTCGGATGGCCGGCTAACCAGTAGTTTTCCGCGCTTGCCGGGCGGGAGATTCTCACGCTGCCCTACCCGCCCATGCCCCAGACCATGCTGTTCCTCAGCAGCGTCGTATAGGCCGCCGTTTCCCATGTGGTGCGGATGATTGGCGGCGTTCTGCCTTCGGGGTCGACGCTCTTGTCGACGAAGGGTTGGCTATTGGTGGAAGGCGTGTGCGCGTGGCCAAGAGCGACGTAGGTGACGCCGCCCTTGCCGAGGTCGCGGGTGAACCCCATGACGCGCGTCTTGCCATCGGGCAGGAGAGCGGTGTCCTTTTCGTACTGGAAGCCGAAGCCCTTGGGCGAATTGTCGGGGCCGAGTTCGGCGGTAAGCAAGATGCGCGCGTTCGGGTCGCTCGATTCGACCATGTACGGCTCATCGACGGTGACGAAGGTTTCCGGCATGCCATCGGTCAGTTTGTCGTTGGAGCTGTGGACTTTGACCTCGAACTTGCGGACTGGAGGGTGGTTGAGGAAGAACGCGCCGAGCGTTTCGTGGTGTTCGAGCCGCACCATGGCGCGGCGGCGGTCTTCGCCATCGACTCGCGTCGCTTTTCCGCCGGAAGTCCCGTGCAGGCCCAGCCATTTGCCGCCGGCTTCGATCCATGAGCGGATCGCCTTCGCCTGGTCCGGCCCGGCGACCGGCCCGGCGGTGTAAGTGATCAGCAGGCGGCTGATGGGCAGCCAGCGTTCGATATCCACGAAGTCGTTTGCGGTCGAGGCGTGGATCTCCTGCTCGCCGAGCAGTTCCAGGAGCCGTAGGCGGGCGTAGTCGTGGTCGTGACCAGCGGGCTGGCCGGGAGGGAAGCCCCCACAGATAACGTGTGCGCGTGCCGGTGTGGATGCAGCCATGAACCCCTCCTCGGATGACTCTGGGAGCCTATCGGTTCCAAGCCCCGCTGTCAGCCCGGTCGACGGAGCGCCGCGGGATCTCTAGGCTCCGCGCAAAGCCATGGAGGAGATGTTCATGATTCGACGTATCGACCATATCGGCCTTGTCTCGCCCTCCTGGGAGCAGGCCCGCGATGTGCTGCTGGGCAAACTGGGGTTCCCCATCGCCGAATGGAAGGGCGCCGGCGACACCGGTTCGTACTTCGCACCCGAGCGGACGATGAATTACTTCCTGCAGGTTGGCGAAGGCGACACGGTGATCGAAATCATCGTGCCCCAGGATGCCACCAGCGGCGCGGCGAAGTTCCTCGCGAAACGCGGACCGGGGCTGCACCACATCGGCTACGCCGTTGACGACGTCGAGGAAGAAGCAACGCGGCTGTCCGAGCAGGGGCTT
>JANPDX010000341.1:0-2059 GCA_031431695.1 Dehalococcoidia bacterium | reverse complement strand
TAACAGTGAGAAGCTCGAAGCGTTGTTTGCACGGGCGAAGCGCGATGTCGATGACGGGACGCTCAAGAGCGCGCAAGTCGCGGTGGCGCGGCATGGGAAGCTCGCTGGTGTGCGCACCTATGGGACGGTGCAGCACAACGGTATCGAGACTGAAGTGCTGGCGACGAACGACACGCTCTACACGATCTTCAGTAGCACGAAGGCGGTCGTCGGGGCAGCGACCTGGACCGTCTGCGAAGACGGCCTCCTCAAGATTGAGGAGAAGGTCGCGGACATCGTTCCCGAGTTTAGTTCGAACGGGAAAGAGAACATCACGGTCGAGCAGGTGATGCTGCACATCGGCGGCTTCCCGATGGCGCCGATGGCCCCGACCGAGTGGGACAACCGCGCACGGCGGCTTTCTCGCTTCGCCCAATGGCGCCTGGACTGGGAACCGGGCACGAAGTTCCAATACCACGCGACGAGCGCTCACTGGGTGCTCGCGGAGATCATCGAGCGCCGCACGGGGAAAGACTTCCGGGCATATGTCCGCGAACGAATCCTGGTACCGAGTGGCCTGAGCGACTTCCACCTTGGACTCCCGGATTCAGAAAACGGCCGCGTCGCGGATGTGCGCCATCTCGTGCCGCCCACGCCGCCGCCCGGGGGCTGGGGCGAAGTGACGCCCGACGCAATCAAGAACTTCAACCGTCCTGAAGTGCGGAAGGTTGGAGTCCCCGGCGGCGGAGGCATCGCTGGTGCGGCTCAGTTGGCGATGTTTTACCAGCCGCTGCTGAACGGTGGCACGACCGCCGATGGCAAGCGCGTGATGAAGGCCGAGACCATCGAGTGGGCGACGAAGGTGCGCACGACGGACATCCATCGCGACCTCATCTTCAACCAGCCTGTGAACCGGGCGCTGACAGTGGTGGTTGCCGGTGATGATGGCCTGGCATTCCAGCGGGGCTTCGGTCGAAGCACCTCGCCGCGGGCATTCGGGCACGGCGGCGCCGGTGGACAAATCGGCTGGGGCGACCCGGAGACCGGCATCTCACTCGGGTACACCACCGACGGCTTCGTCGATGACCTTACCCAGGGACGGCGCGGGGTCGCGATCAGCAGCCTTGCCGCGCAGGTGCTCGCGTAGCGAATTAGCCACAAAGGAACAAAGGATTCAGAGGGGCGTAGTCGTTAGCTCGGCGTTCTAGCTTTGGAATCTTTGTTCCTTCGTTCCTTTGCGGCGACGTGCTAGAAGTTGGGTTCGCGCTTTTCGAGGAGAGCGCGGACGCCTTCGCGGTATTCGTGGGACGTGGTCATTCGATTGAGGAGGCTTTCGCTTTCGGCGACGGCGGAGCCTATGTCTCGGTGCAGATCCGTGTAAACCTGCTGGCGCGTCACGCGGACCGATGACGGCGCCAGACGATTGGTGAACGCGGACGCGTATTCGTACACCGCGGACATCAGCTTTTCGGGCTCTACCAGGCGGTGGACCAGGCCAATTTCGGCGGCTTCTTCGGTAAGAAACACGCGGCTCGAAAGCAAGAGTTCCTGGGCTCGCGACAATCCAATCAGCCGAGGGAGCAACCAGGATAGTCCAAACTCGGCTGGCAGTCCGAGCCGCCCGTGCGCAGTCGTGAGTTTGGCGCCGGGAACCGCGAAGCGAATGTCGGCGAAGCAGGCAAGGACGAGGCCAACCCCCGCGGCAGGTCCATTGATGGCGGCAATCAGCGGTTTTGTCAGCCCGAAATGAAAGGCGAAGTTTGCATCGAACTCGGGGCGAACACCGTAGCCGGGATTGGCGAGGTCCTCGGGGCGCGTTCCGGAGTCGTAGCCGCCCTTTGCGATGTGCCCATCGAGAGCCTGGGAATCGGCGCCGGCACAGAATCCACGACCGGCCCCGGTGAGCACGATAGCCCGCACTTCACTGTTTTCCTCGGCGCGTTCGAGACACCAGCGGTACTCGGTGTGCATGCGCCCGGTCCAGGCATTGAGCCGGTGAGGCCGGTTGAGCGTGATAGTGGCGATACGGTCATCGACCGTGTACGAGGTGGCCTTCAAATCCATTTGCGGGTGATTGTAC
>JANPDX010000340.1:0-3256 GCA_031431695.1 Dehalococcoidia bacterium | reverse complement strand
CCACGCTACTCCGGTGGAAAAGACGGGGCACCGTGGAGTTTACGGACGGCTGTGGTGGGACCGGCCAGCAACAACCATCACAACGAAATGCAACAGCTTCACTCGGGGCCGCTTCGGGCACCCGTCTCAGAATCGGAACATTACGATGCGCGAGGCGGCACGACTCCAAGGGTTTGCTGACGACTTCGTGTTCCTGGGGAGCCGTGTCGATGCGGCTCACCAGATCGGGAACGCCGTGCCACCCGCACTGGCCGCAGCGATCGGTTCCGCCATCGTCGCGGTTCTCCGCAGGACAGGATCCCCAAGCGACGTACGGAGTGCGGTGGGAGGTGAGGCGTGACGAAGCCCTGCGGGGAAATGGACTGGGACATCAATCTCCGGGCCAATCTGAGACTCTGGCCAGACCCTTCACCGAATATCAGAGCTCTCTCAAGCTGCCTAGGAGAGACCTACGATGAGACGGCGTTTCTGAATCGGTTCGGTGGCACCACGGACACGCGAGCGGTGAGACAAACTTTTGAAGTTATGGCGTACGCGGGCCTCGTCTACAGAAGTGCGGACGGAAATGACCGACTTCTGCCGACACGACTCGGGGAGTGCTGTTTATCATTCTTGGGCCTTCTAGGAAGTCGCCGTTGGGCTAATCCGAACAACCGGACGCTCCTCGTGCCCTTCTTAGTGCGGGCGCTGTCGCTCAATCAAGAAATATGGGCCGTCTGGAAGCTCATGCGCCTTTGTGACGACCGACTCACGAACGAAGTGGGCAGGATTAGGACGATTGACGATGTGGACCCCACAGCAGCGGCGATATTGACAGCACGGACCGTTGGCGACGTTGAGGGGATTGGTGCTCGTCGGTATGACCCGGACGGGTTCGCTTCCCGACCGAGCGACCAACGAAAGGCCATCAACCCACTCTTTCTCCTCGCCGGCGGCGGCGGGTGGTTCATCGACGTCGGTACCGGAGATGAAAGCCGCTGGCTCTTACCGGTGGCCCAAGCCTCAGTGGAAGACGCACTCCGTCATCCTTTCAAACTTCAGCACGCGAGCACGCGGGCAGCGGACGTCATGCGGTTGGCCTCCCACTCGAACGCGCCTACTCTTGGGACGTACCGTTGACTTCGACCGCAGAGCTGATTGCGGAAGTCGTTCAAACCGCGCGCGAGCATGGTGAGTCCTCAATAATCGTTCTCTCGGGCGTGGCCGGAACCGGAAAGACACATGTGTCACTCAGGGCGGCGTATGATCTCGCGGGACATCCCGCGTTCGTCAAAACCGTGCAGTTTCATGCGGCGTACGGCTACGAAGATTTCATCGAGGGAATTCGTCCGCTACGAAACGGCGGCTTCGATGTTCAGCCAGGCATATTTCTCCAATGGAACGAACAGGCCCTCCGGGACTCCGATAACCTCTACGTCCTGTTGATTGAGGAACTCTCCCGCGCTCCAATCAATGCAGTCCTCGGGGAACTGATGACCTATGTGGAGCACAGAGACAGGTCATTTGCGCTTCCGATCTCTCGATCAGTCACGTCTATCGCGAAGAATCTCGTGTTGTTGGCGACGATGAACCCACGAGACCGCTCGGCGCTGGAAATCGACGACGCGTTAATACGACGGTTGAGAATACTGAGCTGCCCTCCGAGCGTCGGCCAACTTGGCGAAATGTTGCGGTCCTCACTCTCAGGGAACGGAACGGGACCCGGCGAGCCGGACATTCTCACTACCCTCACCAACCTTTTTGTCGAGTGTGAACGACTCCACCCCGACACTTTCGAAGTCGATATGCCTTTCGGCCATGGCATGTTCGCAGGTGTTCGCACCGTCAGGGATCTGGAACAACTTTGGGAGCAACGGATCCGTCATCTCCTCCGTCGCCCCCTGTTCATGCCACATCCGTTTGCAGACACCATTTCGATGCTCTATCCATACAGAGGATATAGGCAACGATTGTCCGCATCTGCCCCGTCCACTCCGACTGCACCGAAAGAGGACGAGGGGTCGAAAACGGAGCGAGAATGAACGGTGAAGTCATACGCTTGCAGGAGCGTGCGACCGTGTCACTTCCGCGCAGTGTCTACCACGCGCTAGAAGACGACTCCGCCTTTCTCGAATTGCTTTCCGAAGGCACAGTGACGCTGGTTAGGTCAAGGAGCACACCGTTTGGAGTTCGTGCGGGTGCGCTCGTCGGGCAAGCCAATTTGGGCGGAGATCGCCGTCTCGTAATCGACGAAAAGGTACCTGGCACGCTACGAGACCTTCTCACGTGGGCGCTCCCGAGCGGCGTGAGAGATTTTTCGATCGATTCGTCGGTTGACGCCGACCAGACGGTTCTCCTCATATTCGCCCGACGTTTCCTCGATTTTCTAGCCCGATCGCTCGTGAGAGGCCGGACCAAGGAATACGTGCGGCAGTTGGAAGTGTCATCAACTCCTCGCGGACGAATCGATGCAAAGGCGACGATGGCGCTATGGGCGCGAGGCCACACGGGTTCACTCGCTACTCAACCTCTGACTCTTTCCCCCGACGTGTATATTAATCGACTGCTCGCGCTCGGTTTATTCGCGACCGAAGTCATCGCAAAGTCGTCAACCGAATCCTCCATCAGGCTCCGAGCGAGGAGCCTCTCGGGGCTATTCGAGGACGTCGTGCCTTACGAGCTTTTCAGAATGAGGCGACGGAGCGTGTCTGAGGCTTTCAGACGCTGCCTCGCGGACCCACGTGTCGAGGGGGATCTTCAGAAGGCACTGGGATATGCGCAGGCACTTGCACTTCACCTTGGCCCGTGGCCCGAAACGCCGACGGCGACCGTTCCAGACTCGGTCTTTGTGAACCTAGAAACGCTCTTCGAAGAGGCGGTGCGAAACGTTATCGCGGAAGTCGGTTCGCCACTTCGCACAATGCGCGGCGCGAGCCTTGGAAAGCAATTGTTCCTTGACACAGACAGCCACTACACGGTGGATCCGGATATTGTCGCTCTCGACGCCCTGGGGACCCCTTTTGTGGTGGCAGACACCAAGTCCAAGGACCTCGACGGTTGGCCTTCGCATGCGGACGTCTATCAATTGACCGCTCACGCTCATGCGTTGGGTGCGCCGCTGGCAGTCCTTATCTACCCGGGGACATCATTCAGTATTTCTCGCATCGGGCTGACGACGGCCGGGACGGAGACCTTCTACTGCAAGGTCAGGACGAGTTCGCTCGCGGAGGATTTGTCAAGAATGCTTCAGAGTGTCGAATCCAGATGACCGACAGAG
>JANPDX010000339.1:0-3196 GCA_031431695.1 Dehalococcoidia bacterium | reverse complement strand
AACGCTGGCTGCCGATGCTCCCGCCTTCCAGGAGCGGATAGCTCAGGCAGTTGCGGTCATCGCCGCGGAGCCAGCCTTCGGCCCTACAGTGGTCCAGCCCGGGCCCGATGGTCACACGGTGCTGATCCAGGCCGGTGCGCTGGTCAACCCGACGGAGGCCGTCCGCGCCGCCGAACGCCTCAACGAGCCTATCGGTGCCCTTGGTAACGACCAGATCAGCGTCGTCCTTACCGGTTCGCCCGCGTTCTGGGGAGACTTCAACGCCGTCAACAAGGACGGGATGATGAAGGCTGAACTGCTCACTTGGCCGGTGACCGCGGTCATCCTCGTCCTCGCCTTCGGCACCCTCGCCGCGGCCGGGCTTCCGTTGCTGCTTGCCGGTGCGGGCCTCATCTCCGCGATGGGCGTGCTCTATGGCATCACCCGCTTCACCGACCTCAGCATCTGGACGCTGAACTTCGCGATGATGTTCGCGATCGCCCTCGGTATCGACTACGCACTCTTCATCGTGACCCGCTACCGCGGCGCCATCCACGCGACCCCGGATGACCCCGCCCACGCAGCCGGGGTCGCGATGGATACGGCGGGCAAGGCGGTGCTCTTCAGCGGGCTGACCGTCCTCATAAGCCTTTCGGCAGTCTTGCTCGTCCCGATCCCGGCGTTCCGCTCGATGGCGGCGGGCATGATGCTGGCGGTCGCGTTCGTACTCCTCGCGGCGCTCACCCTGTTGCCGGCCCTGATTGGTCCCTGGATCAACCGGTTCGCCCTCCCCTGGCACAACGCGGGCGAACATCGCAGCGCAAGCTGGGAGCGATTCGCCGCCCGCATTCAGCCGCGCGCGCTGCTATTGGCCATCGGCGTGGCGGCCGGGCTGCTCCTCCTTTCGGCTCCCTTGCTGAACCTTGAGACCGGCATGCCCGGTATCAACGTCCTGCCCAAGTCGAAGCAGGCCCGGCAGGGCTACGAGCAACTCGCCCAGAGCTTTGGCCCGGGCGGCCCCGGACCGATCCAGATCATTGTCCCCGCCGATGACGATGCGAAGGCGATAGCAGATTCCGCGGCATCTCTTCCTGGCGTCGCAATGGTGTTCCCGCCACAGAGCGGCGGCGCGGGCGCAAGTCTCATCCAGGTCATCGCGACCACCGACCCATCGAGCAAAGCTTCGTTCGAGCTCATCGGCGCCCTCCGCGAAACGCTGCCATCGTCGGTCCTCGTCGGCGGTCCCGTGGCCGAAAACCACGACCTCGATCAGACGCTTCGCAACCGTGCCCCGCTCGTAATCGGCGTAGTGCTCCTGCTCGGATTTCTCCTCCTGCTGTTCGCACTGCAGGCGGTGTTCATCGCGGTAGCGGGCGTCATCTTCAATTTGCTCTCGGTGGGCGCAGCCTTCGGGGTCGGCGCGCTTGCCTTCCAGCACGGCTGGCTTGCCGGTCCGATGGGTTTCGAAAGCCAGGGCTACCTGACTTCCTGGGCGCCGCTGTTCTTCTTCACCCTCGTCTTCGCCATTTCAATGGACTACACGGTGTTCCTGCTGGCATCGGCGCGCGAACACTTCGACCGCTCCCGTGACGCCGCGGAGGCCGTCCGTGGAGCGATCGCCCACACCGGTCGCCCAATCGTTGCTGCCGCGGCCGTGATGATTGCGGTGTTCTACACCTTTGCTATTGCCGGGCCTCTGCCCATGAAAGAGATGGGCATCATCCTCGGCACGGCCGTCCTGATCGATGCATTCCTGGTCCGCCTGGTGCTTGTGCCAGCGGTCCTCTTCCTCGCCGGCGAAAGGGCCTGGTGGCTCCCGCGCTGGGCCGGCCGGCTCCTGCCCGACGTCCGTTTCGCCCACTGATCACACCTTCTGGAGGCAACACCATGTCCACACTCGCTCACGAAAGCAGCCCGTTCTCCCGTTTCATGGCATCCTGCAATGGCCGCATCTCCCGCCTCGGTCTCGGGTTTACCCTCATCGTGCTCGGTCTCGAAGTCATTGGCGGCGGCGCCGGCATCGCCCTCGCAGCCTTCGGGCTTGTCCCCACGGCTGCCGGTGTCTTCAACCTCTGTCCCATTGCGCCGCTCTGGGGAGGCCACTTCCTCGGCTCCCGATACTGCGCCGTGCCAGCCCGGCGGGGTCCGGACACCCTGTCCTGAGGCACCCGATATCCGTTCCCCGCGGCCCCTTCCCCCGGGCCGCCCAACGTCAAACACCGAAGGAGTTCATCGATGCAACCAGTCCTGAGTTTCCATATCACCGCTTCGATCGCTGAAGCCGAGCAAAAAGTTCGCGAGGCCCTGCAGGGAGAGGGCTTCGGCATCCTCACGGAGGTCGATGTGACCGCGACGCTCCAGAACAAGCTGGGAGTCGCGACGCGTCCCTACAAGATTCTCGGCGCATGTAACCCCGCCATCGCGCACCGTGCCCTGGAGGCCGATCCTCGCGTCGGGGCGTTCCTGCCCTGCGGTATCGCTCTCTACGAGGAGGCTGATGGCACCACCACCGCTTCCATCCAGGACCCGGCCCTCATCGCCGAAACCTTCCACGCAGAAGGACTCGCCGAAGCAGCTCTTGAAGCGCGCGAGCGCCTCCAGGCAGCGTTTTCTAGCATCGGTTCCGCGGTCTAAGCGTTCGCGGACCCGTCACGTTCCGCCAGGAACCTGGCCCAGAGGGCGTCCCGCTTGCGGGCGCCCTTTTTGTATCCCCATTGAGCGAAAAGCAGCGGCCCGAAAAATTGGGCCAAGAAGTACCCCCCGACGAGCAACTCGAGGAAGGCCAGCGCCGGATGACCAAGAATTCCCGGCCCCCAGATGACCATGATGATGAAAATGGCCGACGCCAGGATCAGTCCCGTGAATGCACCAGTGTGTACCCAGAGCGCCTCGGTCGAAGCCTTCGCTTTGTACGCCTTCAGCACATCTTGAGGAATTTCGCTCACCGCCGGCCGGTCGACCGTCGAAATGCCGCAGAACCCGCAACTCACATCCTCGGACCGCATCCGTCCATAGCAGTACCCGCAGAACCGCCCTGCTGCCGGGACGCGGTGCGCCAGGCGCTCTTCCATCTTCTCCTGCAGCTTGTCCAGGTACGGAAACGGAGTTTCGTAGCCGGCGATTCCGCGGAGATCGGTTCCCGTTACAGCGTTCGGAGCATCAGTCATCACTGGAAAGTGTACCGAACACCGTCCGTAGTCGCGGGTAGGGATTCTTC
>JANPDX010000338.1:0-1750 GCA_031431695.1 Dehalococcoidia bacterium | reverse complement strand
GTGGTGCCTAGCGGCGGGACGAAGGGCTACAAAATGTTGCACCTCTTCTTCGTTAGAATTCTCGCTTTTGATGAATCTTCGATTGACTTTTACGCCGAACCGTCATAGGATCGCGCCCACAGGTGGGAGCAATCATGATCCGTGTGTTCGTTATGGCGGTGGCCGCGCTCGCGGTAGTTGTACCAGCCTGGCATGCCGAGGCAGTGCCAGCTAGCTGCACCGTCGAACGCGTCATCGATGGCGACACGTTCGTCTGTACAAGTGACATCCATATCCGCATGCTCCAAATCAACACACCCGAGTCGAACGAGTGCGGGGGCGCCTGGGCAACGTCTGCGCTGGCAAACATCTTCCTCAAGCCAGGCACTGAAGTCCGCCTGGAATACGACGCGGTCACGACGGACCGCTACGGCCGCACACTGGCCGCGCCGATCGTCCGCGGCACGGACGGCACCGACTACAACATCTCGATCGTCATGGTCTACGTGGGACTCGCGAAGGCCGCCTACTACGGCGACAACGCGAAGTACCTGGACTGGGCAAACAACTCGGAGACCTGGGCGCGGAACGCCGGCTGGAACATGTGGAAGCCAGGAGGTCCGTTCAACGGCGGGTTTGACTGTGGTGGCGGCCAGCCAGTAGTTCCGCCTCCGCCAGCACCGGCTCCTGCACCTGTTGACCCCGGTGGCGATTGCGATCCTGCTTACCCCGACGTGTGCATACCATCGCCACCGCCGGACCTCGACTGCCCCCAGATCTCGGATCGACGCTTCACGGTGCTGCCGCCTGACCCGCACGGGTTCGATGGAGACGACGACGGCATCGGGTGTGAAAGCTGAGGCTACAAAATGTCTAACTATGCGACGCTAGACCGAGTGTCCCTCGCCCTTCTGGCTTGCGTGTCGGCGATGTTTCTCATGGCTGCGGGATGCGGCGGTTCTAGTGGCAAGAACACCGGACAGGTGGCGGATGACATCTTGCGAGAGATCGCACGTTACGAGGGTCGCTCGGCAAACAATCTCGACGACATTCGACGTGCACTGAAAGCGGCCTCCATTCGGTCTGAACAGTCCCAGGTGTCACTCGCCGACGACTGGCTGCGTGCCGCACAGCAGAAGCCGGCCCCTGCCGCACGCATCGAGACAATCGCGACAGGCCGAACGCTGGGGGACATCCTCAATGAGTCAGCGGCTCAGGACGTCGTCGAGGGCACCCTGTGCCAGTCGGTTCTGTACCTGTTGGAGAACGGATACCCGCCCTCCCTCGAGATAATCGGCAGCTACATCTTCGACGAATTCGTCGCCCGCGGCATCCGGAACCAGTCTGCCCAAGATGCGGCGAGCGACATTTACGCGTTGGTGACTGAGCTCGATGCCGATGTGTCTGGAAGCGCGCGCATCGAGTTTGCGAAATTTATCTACTGCTGAGGACGACATATGGCATGGCTCTATCCCCTCGGGCGCATCCTCGGCCAGTACAAGATCCGTCTGATCGCGTTAACGCTCATCACCGTTATCGTCGGAGGTGGGACGGCGAAGTACTGCGATGATGGTGGCCCGGACGACGATGATAGCCCGTTCGTTCAGCTTCTCGGTGCGGCTGACAACATTCGGGTCTGCGTCGGCGGGTGCGAGGACCCGGACGACTTGTTGGTGATCTCGTCTACGGTCGGCGGGAGCATCGGCGATCGGCGAGGCGACCCCGTCAATCTTCTGTTCTATTCAGAGGAGGGTAAGGACGACTTTGCAGG
>JANPDX010000337.1:0-2300 GCA_031431695.1 Dehalococcoidia bacterium | reverse complement strand
TTTCACAAACCGTGACTCCTCGATGACGAGTTGAAGCACGTCTCGGGGGTGGCAGCTCCGGAAGTTGCCATTGCTGGCGCGCCGGACAAGTTCAACGGCTGCTTCGATGCCGGCGGGCGTCACTTCAACACCCATCGCGTCCGCAAATCGCCGGAAGATCTCTGACATCTGTTCGGGCGTCGGTTCCGGAATCCGGATCTTGTAGGGGATGCGCCTGAGGTGAGCTTCTTCGAGCATCGTTTTCGGTTCGAGGTTCGTGCTGAAAACGATTGTCGAGCGGAACGGGAACGTGATGCGTTCGCCGGTCACGAGCGCCATGGTGTCTTCGCCACGTTCAAGGGCGGCAATCCAGCGGTTCAGCAACGCATGCGGCGAAACCTGCTGACGTCCAAAGTCATCGATCGCTAGCAAGCCACCGTGGGCCTTCACATGGGGCGGAGCCTGGTGATAGCCCAGTGCCGGGTCATACGAGAGATCGAGGTCTTCGTGGCGCAGTTCGCCACCAACGAAGACGAAGGGACGACGGATGCGAAGCCAGCGCCGGTCGTATTGCGACGTGGCGTCGGAAGTGTCATCGCCCTCCACCGGCTGGTGTACCAGGTCGTCGTAGAGGCGAATGATGTGACCGCTTACGTACACCGCCATCGGCATGAGCGTGACACCCTGGATCGCCTCGCTGGTCAGTTCGAGGATGGTGGTCTTGCCGTTGCCCGGCGCTCCCCACAGCATGGCGGGGCGGCCGGACGTAAGCGCAAGGCAAACCTTCGCGACGACATCGCGACCGAGCACAAGTTGTTGCAAAGCACGCGCCAGCCGCACAGGATCCGGCGCGCCGATTTCCGAGTCTTTTTCGAGGATCTTGAAGTAGTCCTGGATCGGCACAGGGACCGGTCCGACGTACTTGCTGCGGCCGAAGGCGTTTTCAGCCTCGTGCATACCAAGTTCGGTGAGGCGGTACTGCCACTCGGTTTCGAGACGCCCGGAGGCGGAGGTTGTTTCAACAAGGCGCTGGCGCCGAAGCTCGTCGAGGGCTTCGCGAGCCACACCGGGGCTCACGCGCATGGAGTTGGCAACGCCAATCGGGCTCGGGACCGTGATTCGATAGAGCGTCTTGAGGGCGAGGTCCTCGATGAATCGCTCCGGGAGCCCAAGTTCGTGAACGTGGTCGGGCGCCTCGGGAAGGGCGGGCAACGCACGAAGATGCGACGGCGCGGGCCGTGGCGCACTGCGAGGCTCTTCGGAAATTTCTTGCTTCATTGCGAGGTTTCCGCTGGAGGATGGGTATGCCTGCTCCATAACACCTTCTCGCAGCCCGGCCCTCGGATGGGGGCCTTGATTGCGTTGCTCTACGTAGAATGTCGGCATTCCCAGCCCGCAGCCCAGATCACGCGGGGGCACATGTCCGCCCGTCCGAGTGAAAGCGCGGTGTACAACCGGTGTCAGGGGCCCGGCGTAGGCTCGTTAGCGGCCGTGACCGTGGTTCTTTCCCCGGCGATCGGAAGCGCCCCTGGGGACTCGAACCGGCCTTCGGCATCCCACAGCAGCCACCATTCGCGCCGTACTTCCATCCTCGTGAAGGCCTGACCGTCGCGTAACACGCGCGCCACCTCGTCGAACCCCGAGGAACGGAAGCAGCGAATGGCGCGCTCGTTCCATTCAAGGGCGTTCAAATAAATCATGCGAATGGCCCGGTTGTTCCAGACCCATCGCAGAAAGATAGCGACGGCATCGCGGCCCAGGCCCTGGCCCCGATTTTCGTCGTCGCCCAGGGTGATTCCTAACTCGGCAGCGTCCCCGTGTTGGCTGAAGTTGTACAGCATGACGGTGCCGAGGTGCTTGCCATCCGTGCGTTCAATGGAGAACTGCTCGCGGTCATTTCTGCCGTGGGCAACTTCGAAACGGACCAGCTCGATGAACTGTTCGAGCGTTTCGCGGTACGCGGGGCGGCCATCGAACCGGGCATTTTCGGAGTCGGCTCGCCAGCGGTATTCGTCTGGAGCGTCTTCGCGCGTTCGCAACCGGATGCGCACACGAAGGCCCTCGGCGAGTACGAGGTGGTCGCGTGATAGCCCATCGGGCATAGCTAGAGCGGCTCCCCGAGCTTGAAGGCCGCTTTTGCCACGAGGTTCTTCTCGCCGTCGTATGTCAGCTTGACGAAGGCTTCGGCGGCTTGAACCCAGCGAACCTCGTCGAATTCATGGTCGTGTTGAGAAACGTCTCCGCCGACAGATTCCATCAGCCAATGATGCACCTCTTTGTGGTAGCGGATGCCGCTGTGTGTGAACCAGTACTCGATGGAA
>JANPDX010000336.1:0-2408 GCA_031431695.1 Dehalococcoidia bacterium | reverse complement strand
CCTCGGTGCGGCCCAGAACAGGCTCGAACACACCGTCAACAGCCTCGGCGTTTCCGTCGAGAACCTGACCGCCAGCGAAAGCCGAATCCGCGACGCGGACGTGGCCGAACTGTCCACCCAGATGGTCAGCAACCAGATCCTGCAGCAGGCCGGCACCGCCGTCCTTTCGCAGGCGAACCAGAGCAGCCAGTCGGTCCTCAGCTTGTTGAGGTAGTGCGTGGGCTCGGATGTGTGAACTTCTGTAGACATTTCCGAATCACGTTCGGATGTGCCATAATGGGCGTCGAATTCTCATAGGAGACACAGAACAACTATGGCACTCGAAGGTAACTGGAATCTCACCATGAACTCGCCGATGGGCCCGCGCCCGGTGAAGGCCGAGTTCACGACCACTGGCAACGCGATTGGTGGCAGCTTCATCGGTGACGCTGGCGCCGCCCCCGTCGTTGGCACGCTCGATGGCGATGCCGCCGCGTTTGCCGCCACCGTCGCTGGCCCCATGGGCCAGATGGAACTCAAGTTCGCGGGCACTGTCGCAGGCAACTCGATCTCCGGCACCGTGCAGTTCGGCGCCTTCGGCAGCGGCACATTCACCGGCGACAAAGCCTAGGGATCGTCTGTCGACGCCTCGCCAACGGGCCCACGGTTTCGTGGGCCTGTTTTCGTTGGAACTTTTGGGGCGAGGTTGACACAGAACGCGCACGCACGCGACTAGAATGGCGAATCTCGAACCGGACGTGCGCAATGACGATTGCAACCCCATCTGCCCTGGCCACCTGCCTTGACGACGCCCGCAGGCTGCTTCCGACTATCCGTGAGAACGCCGCTGAAGCCGAACGCCAGGGGCGCATGACCGACGCCATGATCGCCGCGTTCCGATCCACGATCCTCCCTCGAATGATGGTCACAACCGAGCTTGGCGGCGGCGGAATGCCGCTCCCGGCGCAGCTGCGTGTGGTCTCCGTACTTTCGAGTGGTGATGGGGCAACCGGCTGGAGCCTCGCCTTCGCAACGGGGAGCCCGCTGTTCGGCAATCTGCTTGAAAAGCCCACGTACGATGCCATCTACTCGAACCCGCTGGGCGGAATCGCGGGTGCCCTGGCCCCATTTTCCGTGAGCGCCGAGGCAGTCCCCGGCGGATATTTCGTCAGCGGACGGAGTTCTTACAACAGTGCCCATCGCCTCGCGTCGCACCTTTTCTTCGGGGGCATCGTCCGGCGCGATGGGCAGGTGACCATGACCGATGGAACCCCCGAACTCCGGGGCTTCGTTGTTCCGAAGTCCCAGGCCCGCATCATCCCCAACTGGCCGGTCTCCGCAATGATCGCGACCGAAAGCGACGATGCGGAAATCGAGCGGACCTTCGTGGCGGAGGCCTACTCGTTTCCGTTTATTGGGGCCAGTTCGTCCTGGCGCGGTGAGGTGGAGCGCCGAATCCCGCTGTTGTCGCTGCTCGGGCCAGGGCTCGCCGCGCAATCCATCGGTATTGCCCGCGGCGCCCTCGACGCTTTCCGAGACATGGCCATGACAAAAGTTCCGGCCCAATCGCGGACGCGGCTCGCCGATGTCCCGGGCGCCCAACTGGCCCTCGCCGAAGCAGAGGGCCTCTGGATGGCCGCGGACGCTTTGCTCTTCCGGACGATTGACGACACCTGGACGAAGGCCGAGTTGGGAGAGCCGTTCGAAATCGAAGACGCGGCCCGTTTGCGCCTCGCCTGCCTGACCACGACACGGCTCAGCAGGCGCGCAATCGACACCATCCGGGACCATGCCGGCATGAACGTCGTGCTACGTCGGTCGCCACTTGAACGGTTCACCAGGGATATGGGCGCAGTCACTCAGCACGTTGCCGTTGCGGCCTCACGATTCGATCCCATCGGCAAGGTGCTCATGGGCCTGCCGCCCGGAACGCCGGCGCTGTAGCCCCATCCGTTGCGGGAAGGGCAGCAGGCCCATGCCGAACAGCAAAGGCCCGCGCTATCACGGGCCTTTCGCTCAACCGCCCATGGGCGCGAATTGCCTCATCCGTGGCTACCCGAACACTCCCTTCGCCGCTAACTCCGCGATCTCGTCCTCGCTCAACCCCACCGCCTGCAACGTATCCGCCGTATCGGCCCCGGCGGCAGATGCTCCGCCCCGGACACGGATGTCGGCGCCCCGGATGAGGAACGGCGTGCCCACCGTCTCGAACGTTCCATTGGCCAGTTCGAGGAGTTGGAACGCGTTGCGTTCGCGCAGCGCGGGGTCATTCAAGACCGCCGGGAGTTCGGCCTTCGGAGCCCAGATGAGCCCGTGCGCGTCGAGCTTCTTGGCCCAGTTCGCCAGGTCGTCCTGAAGGAAAGACTTTTCGATGGCGGCCGCTAATTCGGCGCCCCTGGACCTTCGCCCGGCCATCGTGGCGCAGGCCG
>JANPDX010000335.1:0-4262 GCA_031431695.1 Dehalococcoidia bacterium | reverse complement strand
GTCCCCGCCGAAAACCTCCTCGGCGGCGACGAAGGCAACGGTTTTAACCACGCCATGCTCACTCTGAACAGCATGCGCCCCACCGTCGGCGCGCGCGGCGTCGGCCTCGCCGAGGGCGCTGCTGGCTACGCGCTCGAATGGGCGCGCGGACGCAAGGCCTTCGGCAACTCGGTCATCGATTTTCAGGCCATCCAGTTCATGTTCGCCGATATGGCGATCCAGATTGAAGCCGCCCGAAACCTCGTTTACAAAGCCGCATGGTTGGTGGACCAGGGCAAGTTTATGAAGGAGTACGCACACAACCTCTCCATCGCGAAGGCGTTCGCCACGGAGATGGCGAACAAGGTCGCATTCGACGCACTCCAGGTGCTTGGCGCCCAGGGCTACATGAAAGACCATCCCCTCGAACGCCACTATCGCGATGCTCGCCAGCTCATGATCGTCGAGGGCACCAGTCAGGTGCAGCGCGTCGTTATCAGCCGCGCCATGATCGACCGCTCCCTGGTCTACGGATAAACCGTTGGCGGCATTTGGTACACTGACCGCATGACTGCTACCGCAACATCGGGGCTGGTAACTGCCGACGAATTCCTGTTGTTGAAACAACAGGCTGGAGCGGAGTTAGTCGATGGCCGCATCGTGGAGGTCCGGATAGGGAGCATGTCGAGTTGGCTGGGCGGGTTTCTGTTCGCGAAGGTATTCGCCTTCGTCGCGCAACACCAGTTGGGTTGGGTATTTCCGCAGGAGACTGGTCTCGCGATTTGGCCGGACCAACCTCGGCGCGTTCGCAAGCCAGACCTGACCTTTGTCCCGAAGGGAAAACTCAGACGAGGCCAGCCAGACGAGGGATGGCTGACAGCAGTACCCGATCTCGTCGTGGAAGTAGTCTCTCCGAAGGATGTTGTTGGCGAACTGGAACTTAAGCTCGACGAGTACCGAGAAGCGGGAATACCTCTCATCTGGGTGATTTACCCCGAAACGCGCCGTGCGCACGTTCTTGGCGCGACCCGTCCACGAACCGAACTCGGTCCAGATGGAATCCTCGACGGGGAGAACGTCCTCCCCGGTTTCACCTGTTCACTTGCAGAGATCTTCGCCGCGGCAAGCCCCGAGCAGTGACTCCCGGCTCATCCCGTGAGCACCCCATAGTCCGGCCAAGTGCTCGCCTGCTGTTGCTCGACCCCTCGGACCGCGCGCTCCTGTTCAATGCGAATACGCTGGACGAAGAGACGGGCCTCACTGTCTGGTTCACCCCCGGCGGTGGCGTGGAACCCGGCGAGTCCGAGGAAGAAACCGCTCGCCGGGAACTCTGGGAAGAGACCGGCCTGACGGTGCCCCTCGGATCGATGGTCTGGCGGCGGAACTGGCTCGGTGCGCTTGGGGGCGTCTGGTATCACGCCACGGAGCCGTACTTCCTGGTTCGGACCGGCCCCGAGTCACGGATCACCACCGAGAATTGGACCGAACTCGAAGTACGAGAGATCAAGGCGCACCGCTGGTGGTCCGGCGAGGAGATCCTTGCGGCCACAGGTGTCACGGCCGTCTTCGCACCGCGATGCCTGGGAGAAATCCTCGCACCAATCGTACGGGGGGAAATCCCGCAAGAGCCTATCGTGGTCACTTGCTAAGCAGGGCACGAATGGATGGCGTACTCGCGGCGGCCGGTTCAATTTGCGGCCATGGCTCTTAGCGATACGATTCCCACTTCGCGGCTGACTACCAAATCCTGGCCAGACCGTACAGATCGAAGGCAGCGTCTGACGAGATGATCGGGATTCCCTCACCGAGCGCCTGGAGGGCCAACAGCCGATCAAACGGATCTCGGTGATGCCATCCAATTGAGTCCGACCACTCCGTGTGTTTTAAACGGAGTGGCAGTTCCTCCGCCTTGAGTTGCTCCATCCCAATTCGGACGAACTCACGCGCCGGAATGGCGAGTTCGAGCTTCCCCTTGGCATGCTTCTGTGAAAGCTCGTAATGCAGCAGGGGACTGACTACAACCTTGTCGATTTCGGATATGAGTAACTCTCGCGCCCGAAAGGCGAGTCGATCCGAACCGGTCACTGCCCAATAGAATGCGTTCGTATCGATGAGGACCGTCAAGGGGCTTCGACCTCGTCGGCGTACTTATCTCCGAACCATTCGCGAATCTCTTCGTCGGGGATAGGCTTCCACCAGTCGGAGTCAATTTCGCGGGCCATGCCGCTGAGCCCACCAAGGATGACCTTCCGGCGTTCGCCAGGGTCCTCACACGCCGAGACTTTCGCGACAGGCTTCCCCCGCCGCGCAATCACGATCTCTTCGCCACGCTCAACAGCAGCAATCAGCTCGGAGAAATGCGTTTTCGCCTCGTGGATGTTTACCTGTCTCATGCGTCCCAGCCTAACGTAGTCCACTGGACTTAGTCCACTTAGTCCTCCCACCTCTCATCTGATGGTGTTGACCCGATTTGACGGACATCCAGGATAGGGGGCATTGCGCCTGGAAGGATGTTGAGATGGGATCAATGTTGCTGCCGAGAGAAAACGTCCGGGCTAGCTGCCGAGTGAGTATGTCTGCCGTTGGAAAAAGGTGGACTGGTCTTGAAGGCAAACGACGAACAACGAATAGAGGTGCTCATCCGGGTGGAAGGCGGTGGATGCCTCCACCCCGCCGGCCTTCAGCAGGGCCTGACGTGTACGGGCGCTGAATACGAACTACGGTTCGTGTGGATGCTTGGGGTCATCCCGCTCTTGCTTCGTCCGCACGAGCCTCATGCAAACGAACCGACCCAGTCCCAAACCCGCGCGGGCGCTTCGACCATCACGTTGTGGCCATGCGGCCCCAGGTCCGAGGCATCGGGGTCGAGCGCGCGCATTTGCTCCATCGTCACCAGCGCGTCATCGCGCCCGCGACCGAGACGAGCCGGGCAGCGGGCCAGGGCCACCAGCTCGGACATCGGCGGCTTGCCGACGGCATTGGCGCGCGGATCCATCGCGAGACGCCATCCCTCGCCGCTGCGCCGGATGCCCCGCGCGACCACGGGTGCCGCTGCGCCGGCGATCCCGGCGAGACCGGAGACCTTCAAGTACCTCTCCCACGCCTCTTCTTCCGTGGGGAAGCTCTTCGCGGGCTGGGATGCCAGGGTCTCCATGCGGCGCAGTTCATCGTCGTTCCACGCGACCTTGATGCCGGCCCCGAAGACCTGGTGCGGCGTGATGCCGAACCAACCGGTGGCCAGGGCGAGACCGATCACGCCGCCCAACGAGTGTCCGAGCACCACGAGCCGCCCTGCGGGATCGACGTGCGGGAGGATGGCGCGCGCCACCGCCGCGGCGGTCTGGCCGATGGCATAGGAGTCCTGGCTGTCGGACTCGCCGTGGCCGGGCAAGTCCAGGACGACCCAGCGGCCGGGCCAGCGAGTGCCGGCCCCTGCGCACAGGGGCGACCACACGGCCCCCGTCGCGCCCATCCCATGCAGCATGAGCAGCAGGTCCGGGCCTTCGCCACCTTGTTCCACGTACATGCCGAGGGTCTCCATCGCAATGTCGATGCCGCGAGACTACCCGACCTGCCCCGGAGAGGAAACGTAGTGTGTTGAGTATCTCCCGCAGATACGGAGGCATACGCTATTTGCGCGGAGGTGCAGCAGTACGCGGTCGTTAAGCTCGTTCGAAAACAACCCGGCGGAGACATATCGATCAGCCATGATCTGCCTTACGCTCCCACGGTTGCGGCCGACGTTCCAGAGAGACGTTCCACCCGGCCAGTTTGCCCACACGGCGGGCCACGAAGCGCCGCCCGACCCGGTCCTGCGCTCACAACGGGTTGCATTGCGGCGTATGCTACGGGCGACCTGCGGACGGACCACAGAGCCAGAACCGGAGGATCCCTGGATGCCAGAAACGAACGAACGATGGAGCGCTCTAGCGGGGCTGAGTGACGGACCTGCCCAGGAGGCGATGGTGGCGCGTTTTCGCGCGCTCGCCGCTCGCCCCGAAGGCGAACGTCTCCCCGAATTGCGGACGATGATCGTCGAGGAGTACGAGCTGGACGCGGAAGCGCTCCACCGTTTCACCGCCAACCGACTTCGAAGCTGGCTGACCTTGCCCGCAGACGAGGCGAACATCATCGCCGGCGGGTATAACACGGTGTTCGAGACGCTGCCGAGCGAGGTCGCGATGCGGCGCGCTTCGACGGTGCAGACGGTGGCACGGACTATGACCGCGGACGAGGTGGAAAGTCTGCACGCGCTTATGCCATCACTTGTGGGACAGATTCCG
>JANPDX010000334.1:0-6040 GCA_031431695.1 Dehalococcoidia bacterium | reverse complement strand
TGTTGCCGGTTAGCATCAACGGCAGGTGGACCGCCCGGTTGTGCATGGTCCCGTGGAACCAATGGTTAATCCCTTCGCCAACGTGAATTGCCGCCGGCTTGATTGTCGCGAGGTCGGTCGCCAACTGCTCGATGAGGTTGGCGGGGGATCCACTGATCTCGGCCGCAGTCGCGACGTCATAGTCCTTCAGGTGGTCCCGGTAGGCTTGCCAGAGCGTCATCACTTCGACGGCCTTGCCATCCCGGAGCACGATGGTCGCGCGGTATTCAAGGTCGGGGTTGATGCCCTTGGCGGCGAGTTTCGCGCCAACGTCGTCACGCGTCAGCGCCTTGAGCGACTTGCTCGTGGCGTCGTAGACGACGTAGTCCTGCAGCTTCGCGTACTGCTCCTTTGTTATCCCCTGCACCTTGTAACTCGGGCCATTCGGATCGAGCGCCGGCTGGTAGCCCGCGATGACATCCCGAGGGTCCAGTCGCTTGAGTGTGTCCGTCCGGAGGAGGAGCGGAAAGTCGGTGTGCTCTTTCACGAACGGGGCGTCGTACAGATTCCGATCCATGATCAACTTGGCGACGGCGAGGAAGATAGCCGTATCGCCGAGGCCTGGCCGACAGGGAATCCAATAGTCGGCTTTCGTGGCCGGAGGGCTGTACTCGGGTGTGATGGTCACGATTTTTCCGCCCCGCTCCATCATCTCGATGAAGAAGTGGGCGTCAGCCATCTTGTTTTCGACGAGGTTCTTGCCGACTCCGACATGGAGTTTGGCATTGCGCATGTCGTTGAAGTCGCAGTCCGGGTTCTGTAGTCCCGTAACGAAGGGCACGCCCGGGGCCTGGTCGCCGTGCCAGGTGTAGTTCGACCAGTTGCGGCCACCCTTCGCCTCTTCGTGCCCAACACCACGGACGTGGACATCGAGCAACGCCATCATGTTCGAGTTGCGGTACATGCCGTACTTGCCCATGACTCCAAGGAGGCCCATCCCGCCCCGCATCTTGAACGTCCGCGTACCGGCGCCTTCCACCGCGTCCACCATCTCTGGCTGGTAGCCCTCGGAGAGCAGGATCTTCTTCCCCTCTTCGCCCGAGTACCGCTTCGCCACCGCCTCCAGACCCCTGGCTGCGTACTTAAACGTGTCGTCCCAATTGGACTTCACAAACGTGTCGGTGCCCCGGGAGTCGAACTTGTACTTCGTCCGTAGTTCCGGCGTGAGGCCAGGGAAGCCGTCGTCGGCCCACCGCTTCCAGCCGGCACGAATCATTGGGCCCTTGAGCCTGTACGGGCCGTAAACGCGGCGCGTCAGCGTCAAGCCCTTGTTGCAACCGCGCGGGTTCCAGGCGTTCGTGGAGAACTTTCCATTCAGGTCGCCGACGGCCTGTCCGTCGTAGTTCTGCTCCGTTCGGATCACGACACCGTTCCGGACGAAGGCTCGCAGACGGCAGTTGTGGGTACAGTTGGGCGCACACACGAAGGTGAACGAGCTGTCGTAGGCATACTGGTCACGATAGATTCGTTCCCAGCCGCGGTTCGGATAGAACTGAAGCGGCTGAGTGATGCCAGGCGCCGCCTGCAAGAAAGCCATCTTCCGTTCGACGTAGAAGGCGGTGCCAGCAGCGGCAGCAGCCGAGCCGATCTTGAGGAATGCTCTTCGGTCTATCACGCGGTGGCTCCCTGGTTGGTAGATTCGAGACTCGCTCTGCAAGGCCGGCACTGCGGGCCCAGTTCTGTTTCGAGATGGCGCCCATCAGAGACTTCCTCGCCGCAGGAGACGCAGTTCACCCGGGCGCGGGGCGGTCCCGGCCGATCAAACTGGTCCAGAGAGAACGAGACGTCCTGGACGGTGAACAGATCGGTGGAAGGCCAGGTCGCGTAGGCCGCGCGCTGTGCTGAATGACGCCCGTCGCCGGTCACACCAACGCGTTCACGCAGGTCGCCGCGTACTGCAACGCGGACTGAGCGCCCCGAGTGTTCGTCGAGAAATGTCGCCGCCAACTTCCCGTAGTCGACCAGCCGCAAGGTGCGTTTGCCCGGCCTGCACCCAGTAACGGCTTGGATGCCGTCCACGGCGCACCGGTCCGTCTCACTCACGACGATCAGTCGTTTCTGCTTGTCCGGCACAGGGATTCCCAGAGCTGCCGCGCCTGCAATCGCGAGACGCGTCCCAAGGACGAGGCCTGCACATCCGTGTCCGCCATGCAGTCGCAACGCTGACCGCAACGCAAGGTCGAGCGTCCGATCAGAGGGCAGGGTTGCGATGATCAACGGCAAAACGGCAGCGACCGCCGAGTCTTCTGCGTACAGATCCCAACGCCCGATCACCTCTTCGTGCTCGCCCGGCGTCTCAAAGTTCGATAGGAGTGTTGGAAAGGCGACAGGCTCGTGGGTTTCGAGCAGGACAACGTCAAGGTCGTCCGGGAGACTCGCGAGCATCTCAGACGGCTCTGAACTTCCCGGCGGAAGCGTAACGATTAGCCGGTCATCGGAACGCAAAATGGTGGCGGCAGGCGCGGCGGCCCAAACACGATCCGAAGACTTGCCGGGAAGGTCGACACAATGGTGGGTGCGCTTGATCCATGCGACGCGAATGCCATTGACGCTAAGCCCGGAAACCAGCCGTTCGCAGGTCGCCGTTTTTCCGGAACGCGACGGTCCACGCACTGCAAACAGGTGTGGGCCCACGATTTGCCGTTCGCCAGCGCCGTGATTCGATTGCATGACCGAACAATGCGCTCGCGGTCGGCGGGGTCGATGTGACTTACATCACGAGCAATTCCGGCAGGCGGACGGCAGGCGCATAATCGCCCGAAATGACTTCTTTAACCGCGGACGACGTTCGCCACATTCGCCACCTATCCACGCTCGATGTCGCCGAGGCGAAGCGCGTTGCGGAAGAAATCGTGGTTCACACCTACCATCCCCGCGAACTGGTGATGGTGGAGGGCGAACCCTGCCTCGGCTTCTACCAGCTCGTATCGGGCCGGGCCAGGTTGTACCGCACGGGGCCCGAAGGCCGCGAGCAAATCATCAGCTTGCTTCAGCCCCCGGATACCTTCGGCGAAGTGGCATTCTTCGACGCGGCCTCAGTCCCGCCTCGGTGGAAACCATTGAGGAAACGACGATTCTTCTCATTCCATCGACCACCTTCCGGCGCCTGGTCGATACTCACCCGGCAGTCGCGATGGACCTTTTTGGGCATTTCGCTCGCCGTTTGCGTTCGTTCACGGAGCTCGTCGAGCAGATCAGCATGCAAACAGTTCAGCAGCGCGTTGCGCGCTATCTCTACCTCGCTTCCCGCGAAGAGGGACACACTACGCCTGAGGGTGTGGTCGTGAACCGTTCGATCACACTCCAGGATCTCGCCGCACTCGTCGGGAGTGTGCGAGAAGTCGTGAGCCGGACGCTTCATATCATGGAAACCGACGGGCTCGTGGAGGTCCGCCGCAAAGAGATCGTCATCCGCGATGTTGCGGGCTTGGCAATACTGCACCGAGGGGCGGGCTCTGGCGGGCGGCGACGCCACTCACGGTTGCTTGCGCCATACCCGCAGCACCGCAGGCTCGTGCTCCGCGTGAAACTCCCACGCGAAGCCTCGGCGTTCGAGTTCGGCGTAAAGCAGTAGCGGCTCGCGGTCCATCTTTGCATGGAGTTCGTCGTCACCGGTCAAATCACCAAGCGCAGACAGGATGCGCACCATAGGCTCGGGCGGCGACAGCCCCCGGTTATCCAATGCACGGATTTCCATGTGCCGGAGCATCGCAGAACCGGCGCGAACCGAATGGAACAAAAGTCACGGAGCTCCAATTTGCCATCCGGGCACGTGGGGCGAAGGATTCACCCCCCACGACGAACCTTCGTTCGTGGTCGTCGTCGTTTCGTTCGAAGCCTCCCTCCCACAGTCAGAACTGTACCTTGAGCCTCGGGAAGCGCGAGTCAGCAAGCCGTCGGGCGTGACTCCGCGCAGCCCGTATCCCTTCGACTATGAGGGAGATCTAGGTCTGGTCGACAAATCCTGGGCCTCCGACCGGGCGCGATCGAGGATTGCGTCTTGACGACAAGGCTATAGTGCGAATGCAACGTCGTGTCATGAACGGCTCAAAGGAGACTCCGTGCCTCGCCCCGCGTTGATTCTCGCCGGCTACGGAGTGGGCGATTCGCTCCAGATTACCGTGGAATCGCAGCGGGCCATGGCCCGCGCAGCGCGCGTGTTCAGTATCGGCCTCCCTCCGAACTTGCGGTCCTTGTTGCTGTCTCAGCGCGTCAAGTGCGTTGACCTGTCGACTTGCTTCGCCGCGGGCCGCCCCTTCGCCGAGGTCTACCTGGACATCGCCGACACCATCCTCCGCCAGGCAGCTGAGGAGCCCCCGGCGCTCCTGCTGACCGAAGGAAACCCCCTGCTGTCCAATTCGCTCAACCGCTTCCTGCTGATGAAGGCGAAGGAGCGGAAGATCGTCACGCAGGTGCTGCCGGCCGTGTCACCCATTGATTCGGCCATCTGCCAGATTGGACTTGACGTCGGGACCTTCGGGCTGCAGGTGTTCGACGCGCGGCGCCTCTACGAGCGGGCGATGCCGATCCAGCCGACTGTGCCCCTGCTCCTGCTGCAGGTGGGCGCCATCGCCGCGGCGGAGGCTGCCGGGACCATCGAACCACGCCCCGAGGCCTACCGGCCGCTCGCCGAGTACCTCTCCCACTACTACCCCTCGAACCACCCGGTGGTGCATCTCGCAAACTCCTCTGAACCCCAGGCGACGGCGGCGGCAGCCGCGCAGTTGTCGGCGTTCGACTCGCTCGTGCCCCGTTTCGGGCCAGCCTCCACGCTGTTCGTGGACCGATTACGGCAGCCGAGCGCTGGCAACTGACTCCAGGGAGATTCTCAATGGCATTCAAACTACGAAATCCCTTCGCGGCCAGGACGGTCGACACAGAATCGCCCGAGCTCATGGAACGGGAAGGGCCCAACGACCTGGATACTGACGCCGACGGCGGTGGCGTCAGCGACGGAGATGAGAGCAAGAAGCACTTCGAGGTGACCGCGGCCTGGCACGCGCGTGAGAAAACCGCGGTCAGCGATCCCTCGCCGTCCGACGACGCCGGCTCGCTGGAGGCCCCACCGGCTGGCGGTGGTGAGCAGGGAGACGGCCTGGCCATCGACGGCGCCCGTAAGTCAGGATCGGTCATCATAACTGACCGCGTGGCCGGCGACGTCAACAGCGATGGGAGTACTGGCACGGTGGCCGAAAATGCCACCAGCGGCCTAAAGGACACCCTCAAAACGCAGGTAAGGACTGTCGGCAACGGTAGTGAAGAGCAGGGAGACGGGCTGGCCGCCGACGGCGCCCGTTTTAAGTCAGTAACCGGCCTCGAGTCGGAAACGGAAAGCCTGGATGGCGATGGCCCCGACGGCGAAGGCCTCCGCAAGAGCATCTCGATCAACCTTCGCGATAGCGCGGGCAACAACGCTGACGCCGCTGGTGGCGGTGGCGGTGGTGGCATTGGCGAACCCGCCATGGACACCAACGACGTCAACCGCGTGACGGGCGATCGGCCCGGCGGTGGCTCGGAAATGGCGAAGACCAAATACCGCGAGAAGACCAACGAATCCTCGCGGGAAGCGGCGCCGGCCGGTGATGGCGAGCCCGGCGATCCTTCGGACATGGAGAAGGGCACCGTCAAGTTCTTCAACGACAAGAAGGGCATGCGCGTCACCGACCCTGACAGCGACGGCGATGGTGCGACCGGCGAGCCGCTCTTCGCAACGACGGTCAAGGGTTCGAAATCGAACGGCGACAACCGTGTTGGTGACGAAGGCGGCGGCAGCGTCGACTTCGACGCAGCCCCGGCCGAGACGGGCATGACCAAGGAGGGCCCGCTCGCCGCAGGTGACCCCGGCGGCGGTGCCGGAGAGGCCAAGGTGAGCATGCACGACGACCGCATGACCGAGGGCACGCTCGCCGATGCTGACCCCGGCGGCGGTGCCGCGGAGGCCAAGGTACACATGCAGGACGTCCAGGTGGCGCTCTCCTCTAACGCGAGCAAGGAGGGGCCG
>JANPDX010000333.1:0-1808 GCA_031431695.1 Dehalococcoidia bacterium | reverse complement strand
ACCCTTGAAGCCCAATGCCCGCGAGACATCCTCGATGCAGTGTTCGGCCAGGTGGGTGAGCTGGCGTTACTCGAGGTGGATCTCACAGCGACGGACGCCGTCGAACGGTTGGCCGTTGCTCGCGCGGAATCGTTGCGCCGGCGTAACGCCCGCAAACAGGATACTGGCGAACCTCGGACAGACCAGTGGCCCAACGGGAGTTCGTCGTGACACGCGAATGGCCCCGTGCAACATCGGCCGCACATCGACCGGAACGTCGGCGCCGACAACTTCGCGCAGCCAGGCGAAGCACGAGCCGATCCCGCATTCGACGGCGGATGAACTCAGGCCGAAGCGAGCCTTTCAAGCCGACGTAGAGCCGTTTCGCGTCGCGTGTTCTACGACCTGAACCGGCGTCATCTCACGCGCAAGGTGTCTCCATTCCTCGGCCGGCGCCAGTTCGGAACCCTCGCTCTTATCCGCCGGCGCGGATGCTGCCCAGCGACCCCGCAGTCGCGGACAAGGAGAAGTTCGACGCGATCGCTCGAATGCCGGCGAGCAACGCCTTTTCGAGGATGATGTCCGGTTCTTTCGCGTCGTGTTCGAAGCGGCCCTCCGATTCATCGGCGATGGCCTGCAGGATCACACGATCCTCTCTCTGGATTGTGAGTGGTCCCTCGAAGGCGCAGCCGTAGGTCTTCTCTCGGGTGATGTATGAGCCCATCAAGCCGGAGCGCATGAGCGCGAGGGCGTTGTGAACAAACTCAGCGTCGCCCTCTTCGACCTGGACGATCAGGACGATGGTGCTGTGGCCGGCGCCGTTGTGGCAGCCGCCTTCGTGGTAGGTGGAGCTGGACATTTGGTTAGACCTCGGGGAACAAGATAGGCCGCCCAGCGTGTCGAGAACGCGAGCGGCCTATGAGGAGGTCTACGGGTAGACTTCGGCAAGGTCCTTCGCTGGTCCAACAGCGGCGGGCTTAGCGGCGGTTCGGAGTTACTAGCTCCGGGCCGCCGCGCCTTCGAAATGGAAGATAGCATGCGGAGTCAAGGGGATTCATCGCCGGGTGTGGCTTCCAGCGTCCATAGCGGAAAGCCTCCATATTTTACGGCACTGCGAGAACCTAGGCGGACTCTCCAGGCCGTGACGTCGATCCCAGAGAAAATGAAGCCCGCCCTCCCCCTCACTGGCATCGTCCGCTCCCCCGGTTGTTGCTCACGCATCCACTACAGTACGTCGAATTCGACGTGACGGCGCCGGGTGATAAGGCGATCCGCGATCAAGCTGAGGCGCTACGCCAGTACGCTCGGCAGTCGCGACAGTCTCTCGAAATGCAGAACCGGTGTGCCGAGATCAAGCTGCGGGCCGAGCGCAAGGCAGGCGAAATGCTCGCGGCATCTGATCGTTCGGATGGCGGGCGCCCCAAAACTGCCGCCAGCGTGGCGGGTGTTTCTGCCTACAGAGCGGCAATTGAATCCATCGACCTCCCGGAGCGCACGGCTCAACGGTGGCAAGAAGTTGCCGCCATCCCCGCCCCTGTGTTCGAACGCCACATCACAGCCACAAAAGACGCGGGCGAGGAACTGACTACCGCCAGCCTCATGCGGGCAGCCGAGCGCCCCCACGTCGACGCCAGCCGTTTGCAAATGGAGCTGGCAGAGTACTCAGGCGCCGACAAGGATCTCGGCGGTGACGGTTACCGAGCGCAGTGGCGTGACCAGGACGGAACGGTCCGTTCGAATGGCTGGGAGCCGTTTACCCGTCGCGACTGACCCGCGTTTCTGACCCCCACGGCGAGGGGGGGGGCGCGGGTGCGAGCGGTCAAGGTGCT
>JANPDX010000332.1:0-1512 GCA_031431695.1 Dehalococcoidia bacterium | reverse complement strand
GGTGCCGTTGTGGGCGGCGGCCAGGGCGAGCAGGTAACGGTCGGTGAGTTGGCGAGGCCCCTGGATGTGCGGGAGGCTCGCGACGAATCGGGTCTCGGAGAGCGGCAGGTCGTCGGGCCAGAAGGTATGCGGCTCATCGGCCAGGAAGTCCTGAAGACGGGCGGCCGCAGCGGTAACTGTCAAATTTCCGGGCGGCAACGCGCGGCTCGCGAGTACCCGAACGCAGCCCATTTCGGTAATTGGGCAGGTGGCCCATCCTCTCTCCCGCGCCGCGACGAACCATCGCCGAGCCGAATCGTGAAAGATGTGCCGGGGCCAGAGAAATGCCACCAACACATTCACATCTGGCAGGAGAAGGCCTGGGCTCACGGAAAGTCCGCGAGGATCCGGGCAACATCTTCCGAGGTGATCGTCGGCATGTCGTCGGGCACGTCGAACTCGAGGAACCCATCGGGGGACCTTCGCAGGCCGATGGGCTTCATCCCGCGCCGGGCTAGTACCGAGACCGCCTGGCCAAGGGGAATGTGCTCGGCTTCAGCGATGCAGCGGGCGACTTCGAGGACATCGTCGTCGATGGATAGGGTGGTACGCATGATGCGATCGTACCATGTGATGCAAGTCCCGCGGGAACGCATCACGTTGCCCGGTGATGCGCCAAACTCCTTCAGCCAACCACCGAATCCACCCACCGGGGAGAAACCATGACCAAGATCCTGATCGTCGAAGACAACGAAGCGAACCGGGACATGCTTTCGCGGCGCCTGGAACGCCGGGGCTACACCGTCGTGATTGCTTTCGATGGGGCGCAGGGCGTGGCGATGTCGAAAACGGAGTTGCCGGACGTCGTGTTGATGGACATGAGCCTGCCCGTGATGAACGGCTGGGAGGCGACCCGGGCGATCAAGGCTGACCCGGCGACGGCGAACACGCCGGTCATCGCGCTGACGGCCCACTCGATGGCGGGCGATCGCGAGAAGGCGATGGAAGCAGGCTGCGACGACTATGACGTGAAGCCAGTAGAACTGCCGCGCTTGCTCGAAAAGATGGCTGCGCTTGGAGTGCCCGCACCGTGAGCCCTGAAGAAGCGCGCGAACTGCGGCACGAGTTGCGCACGCCGGTGAACCACCTCATCGGCTACACCGAGTTGTTGCTCGAAGAAGAAGGCGTCGCCCCGGCGAGTGTGACGCAGCTGATGGAGATTCGGGCGGTCGCAAGGCGGGTGCTGGATCTGGTGCCGGTGATGCTCGCCGACGATGGGACGCCTGGTGAATCGGCGCGGATACTGGGCGAACAGGCCGTGGAACTTTCGGCACTGTCCGCCGCCTTGCGGGCGGCCCCGGGTGCCCTTCCGCTGGCGGATGTGGACCGGCTGGTCGCGGCCGCGGTGCGGCTCGGCGAACTGGCGACGAGGTTGACAAGCGGCTCGCTTGTTTCGCCCCAGGCGGCGGGTTCGGTACACGAGCCGCGACCGGGCCGTCTGGAGATGATCCTTGTGGTCGATGACGACGAGGC
>JANPDX010000331.1:0-1680 GCA_031431695.1 Dehalococcoidia bacterium | reverse complement strand
CCGGCGCTTCGCGGCCCTGCCGAGCTCGGAGGCGGCGGGCGACCTGGCTAACAAAGCCGTGATGGTGGGTTTCCCGATGCTCGGGCTCGGTATCGCGCTCGGCGCGTGGTGGGCGAACAGCGCGTGGGGCCGCTACTGGGGTTGGGACCCGAAAGAGACGAGCGCGTTGGTGACCTGGCTCAGCGTCGCCGCGTACTTCCACGCGCGGGCGGGCAACGGTTCGGTGGCGGGCGCGCCAGGGATTCGAAAGGTTGTACCGGAACGGTTGCGGCGGGGCTGGCGGCCCGACCCGATGTGGTGGCTGGTAATCATGTGGGCGCTGGTGATGTTCACCTACTTCGCGGTGAACCTCTGGGTGAGCGGCTTGCACAGCTACGCCGGGGTGTAGGCGGCGTGCGTTAGAATTGCAAGATGACTGTACGCGTAGACGTTGACAGGTTGCCGCCCGAAGTCGTTGCGGCGTTGGATCGCGGCGACACCGTGGAGTTCGAACGATCGGGAAAAGTCACGGCGGTTGCCCGCCCCGAAGAGCCGCCGTCGGGACGTGGGCTTTGGGTCGCAATGAGCAAACTCAAGCCTCTCGACGATCAGTTCGAGGAAGACCTGCAGTCTCTTGAAGAAGTGGTTCGGCCTCAGAGTTCGCCTTGGGCACCCTGATAGACACTTCCTGGCTGATCGATGTCGAGCGGGCGCTGACTCGAGATCCGACCCTGGCTGATCGACTCCCGGCGGACATTGTGGTGAGTTCGATTTCGATAGCCGAACTCAGGATGGGCGTCGAATTGGCCGACGACGAGCACCGGGAAGATCGTGTGGCCTTCATCGAGTTGTTGCTTCAAGAAGCAACAGTCGTGGACTTTGGCGTTAGTGAAGCGGTTGCCTACGGGGCCGCCGCGGCACACTTGCGGAAGACGGGCCAGCGAATCGGCGAACGAGACCTCCTCATCGCCGCAACTGCAATCGCCAATGGTCATTCTCTGATTACCCTGAACCGTTCCGAGTTCGAGCGCGTGCCCGGCCTCACCTTGCTCGACCTTCCGGACATTAAGGTCATGTGAACCTGTGGGTAGCGGCCTTCACAGCTGCTCCGAGGTGCAGGTATATCTCAGCCCGTAGCGTTTCGGACGGCGTACAATGTTCGTTGTGGATGGATTTACCGTTGAAGAGGTCCGGGGCCTTCGTTCGCCCGTCGTCGTGATGGCGTTCACCGGGTGGAGCGATACCGGGACCGTTACGACCGATGTGACCGGCAGGCTGGTTGAGGCATTCGACGGCGAGCGCTTTCTCACTGTCGATGCCGAGGACTATTACGTCTTTACCGATACGCGGCCGCACGTGCGGATCGACGACGAGGGCGTGCGGAAGCTCGATTGGCCGGACAACGAAGCCTACGCGGTCCGCCTGCCGGATGCGGCACACGACCTGATTGTCGTTCAAGGCGTCGAGCCGAACCTGCGCTGGCGCACATTCTCGGAGCGGCTGTCGGAGGCCGTGTTCAAACTCGAACCGTCCCTGATTTGCACGCTCGTCGCGCGGCCGGCCCAGACGCCGCACACGCGGCCAATTCCGGTGACCGGCTCATCGGCCGATCCGAAGCTGGCGGCCAGGTTCGGGCTCGGGCGGTCGTTGTACCAGGGCCCGACCGGCATCCTCGGGGTGATCCACGATTCGCTGCGGCGC
>JANPDX010000330.1:0-4514 GCA_031431695.1 Dehalococcoidia bacterium | reverse complement strand
CGAATTCGGATACGGCCAGGAAGCGGGGGCGTGAGATGGCACCTCGATCCCTCTTTCCGGGCTGTGGAATGCGCTCACCCGGGAGATAGGCGGCGATTGGCAGCCTGGGGAAATTGTACCCAGGGAGGAAACCTTCGCTGGCGAAGTAGCGGTAGGAATAGAAGTCGGAGTTCACGTCCTGCTCTTCGCTGGCGAGGAGGTCGAGTTGTCGCTGAGCCTGATCACGCAAGTCCTTCGCTCTGCGCCGCTCGAGTTCACTCATCAGCATGTTGACCACGATCAGGTTCTGGCGGTCGCGTTGTGAGCGGGCCGACTGATACATCGTCCTCCAGCGGCCGGCCGCCCGGTCGAACTCGTGAGCTGCATCCTGGAGCGAACGCTGGAGCCACGCCGTGTCGAACCACGGCGTCTGTTGAAGGGCCGGCTCCAAGCGCGCCAGAATCGGGCGAAACAGCGTCGCCGCCACCTGCCCTGGATGCGCCTTGGCAAACTCGCCAGAAACTGAGGGCAGGAGCTTCAGTTGGTCCTCGTCCGAAAGGTCGATGACGTCGCGCATCGACCGGCCGAGTGATACCCCCGTCGCGGCCAACCACTCAGCGTGGACGTGCGCGCGCAACAGGTCTTCGTTTGTGAGGTCAATCCGAGGCGGTTGAACGGCGCCAGAGACCATGAGGCCCGGCCGACGGAAGAAGTACTGGTCGTGGTGGTTGAGCGATGAGCAGTAGCTCACCACGAGAGCTGGCTGTCCCCCGCGCCCGGCGCGGCCACTGCGCTGGGCGTAATTCGCGGGGGTTGGTGGGACGTTCCTCAGGTTTACGGCGCTCAGGTCCGAAATATCCACTCCAAGTTCCATCGTGGGGGAGCAGTAAAGCACGGGCAGCTCTCCTGCGCGGAATCGACGTTCACGGTCCTCGCGGTCGTCCGAAGAAACCTGCGCTGTATGCTCGCGTGCTTCGAAACCTTTCAGGTTCGCAGCAACGTCCCTGTAGAGGACTTGGAAGAACGCGTTGGCGTTTTCACGCTCCGCCGGTATTCGCGGCGTTCGCGTGCGGTCAATCGCTGGTTTCCCGTCACCGCTGAGCCATGTCACCTTCGACAAGTTGAGCCGAAACAGCACGGGCGCTCCCTCGGAGTCTGCCGGCTGCGTGAATCCCGGCCCCCGATATGGCTCCACGAACCCATACTTCGTAAGGACCGAGAGAAGAGAGGCAGCCAGCTCAGGGAACTCCTTGGGCGAAAGTCGCTTCGTTAGCCGCGCCCATGTCGAGGGGCTACGCAACAGCTGCCCAACCGCACTACCTGACGAAAGTGCGATCTCACGGTCTCGGCTCTGTGCGGGCACCGAACCGAGTCGCATCACCCGGAATCGTTGGAACTGCTCATCCGGCTCGAGTGCCCACGGCCGCCTGAGGTACTGTGCGCTTCGCCCACGCATCCGTTCCTGAGAGTCCTCCTCCAGTGCCTCCGCGTTCACAGCGAGTGCCCGCCGCATGACGTCGAGCAGTTGAGTGCATGCGTCCAGTCTCTCTTCAGGTTTCGCGAATTGAAGCTCCGGGTGAGCGTCAGCCCAGGCGTCAACGTCACGACAAATCTGCTCGAGGTTCCTGTAGCGAACGGCGACCAGTCCGGTCTGCTCGAGATTCGGCGAAGTCAAGCGCCAACCACGCCGCATGTCGTGAAACACGCGGTATCCAACGACCATCCGCAAGGCTTTGAGTGCGTCATCGCGGCTGTATGGGTCATCTGGATTCTTCCCGTACTCTTCGTACTCGGCGGCTAGGGCGTCGGTTACTCTCATCGCCAGCTCGTCGTAGTCGATGCCCCCGGTGCCTGCCGCTTCCACCGCCCTACAAAAGGCACCCCGCAGCGTCGTCACTTGGACGAAGTCGTTGAAATGCCCGGCCTGCAGCGAGGCGTCCTGGCGGTTGTCGGTAAAGCTGAGCAGCTTGCGGGCTTGTGTGGGAACATCGGCGGCTTCCCGCAAGGCGCGGACCGTGGACAGGGAGAGCACCGTTGTGGCGGTGCTTCGGCCCTCGCTGGAAAGTTCAGCAAGTTTGCCGATGTCCGAACGTTGACTACCGGCGTAACTGACTCCGCATCGAACGCAGAGGCGGAAGGGCGCTTGCAGGAACCACGCACCGGCTCCGTTAAGGGTCGAACTCGGAGAACATCGCCCGTCGGTCGCGACTCGCACTGCCACGGTCTCGAGTTGCTGGTACTGCCGTTGCAGGCGTGTCTCCCCTTTGGATGTAGTCTCCAGCCAGTCTTCCGGGTATTCCTCTGGTTCGCCCCCCCAATCCATGCCCTCCGCTAGCGCGATGTATCCGGACATGATCGTGTCGTCATCGGGCGCTGATCGGCTGGACATGTCTCTGGATTTCAATGTTCCGTCGCGCAGGCGGCCTGCTCGACGTTGACCATCGATGGTGCCTCCGCTCAGCTGCTGGTCGCCTTGATTCCAGTCAACGACGTAGTACTCCTGTCCGCATTCGCGGCAGAATGCGAGGGGAAGCAGGGTCTTGGAGCGGTCGCCGGGTACAAACTGCTGCCCAGCCAAGGTGAGGTGCCGCTCGCTCAGCGCTTCCCCCGATGCATAGACCGTGTCGCCCCTAGATATGAACTGATGAAGACGGAACGCGAGCACTGAGAGGCCCGTTTCGGGGTTCTTGAGGTGAAAACCTGACAGCAAGGCCGCAGAAAGATGTTGCTCGCAGCGGGCTTTGTCCGCGCCTGTTTCGGCGGCAAGCTGGGTCGCGGCATCGGCGAGACTTCGTGCCTCCGCCCGCACTGGGCGACCCTCCTCGAGCGTGATTCCGAGGTTCGACTCAATCCATGAAACGACCGGGTCATCCACGAACTCTTGGTAGGTATCGGGGTACCGAGGCGGCTCGTTGACGCGCCCTTGAATCGCAATCGCCGAGGGCTGCGTCGTGGCTAATCGAACGATCGTCTCATCGATGACGTCCGATGCCTCCAGCCTTGCTCCGAAGAGCTGCGAGGCAACCTCGGCCACTTTTTCTCGTCGCTCATTGCGACTTCCCCGGCCTGCGATCGTAGCCGAGGTACCGACGAACCGAAGGTTTGGAGCATGGAGGCGCTCTGGCACGTCAGCGATCAGTCGCCCCGGGCGTACGGCCTCTGGAAACTGCCCTTAGAGTCAAGGGCTCAGCGGCCTGGCGTGAGACAACTCACTCCTGGTAGTAACCGCTCAATGGTGCATCCGCAAGTATCGGATAATCTCCATCATCACCCGGCAGTCGACCTGGTTGTACTTGGCGATGTCCTGCATGAGTTCGACGCTGCTCACCGCGACACCATGGGTCGCAAACTGGTCGTAGCACCACCACGCGCCCACCATCGCGCCGAGCCCATCTGTCACGTTGTCTTTCCACTCCGTCTCGATCAGCCCATGGCGCTTCAGCGACTTCGCAACGGCCTTGAGCCCGAAGCCCATTGGCCCTTTGACGACAACGGGTTCCGCTCGCACTACCAGGCTGAGGAAGTCGAACCAGTTAGGCTCGTGCCACGCCTGGGAGCGCCGGGGATGGCGCGTCATCGCTGACTTGAGGCCGTTCGTCAGTCCGCTCGACTCCGCCGGTGACCAGTGGAACACCAGAGGTTTTTCAACATCGGGTGCGACTCGTTGTCGCACTTGCTCCATGTGTGCCAGCCATCGCTCGATGATCTCCGCTTCGCTCGCCAGGGCCAGGTCATCCGCGATGAAGGTTTCGAACTGCCATTCGCCCGCTTCCATGTGCCCACAGCCAATCATGAAGATCATCGCCTGACCGCCGTGCTCTGGAAGTCGCGAGTAGTCGTCATTGATGTCCGACACGGTTTCGAAGTCGACGAAGAACTCGATGGCCGCGGGGATAGCCCAACTCTCACGCTCAGCGGAAATGTTCGCAGGAGAGACGGGCGGCGAGCTGGCGTCGCGGTTGATACGAAGGATAGTGTCGAGCTTGACTCCATAGGACCCGGCCACGCGGGCAACTGACGAACAGAACCTGGGATCGGTCCACCGTGTGATGCCGAGCTCCGCTGCCTGGTCGCGACCGTCGATACCCACCTGCCAGGCGAGAATCGGGTCCGCGGTCTGCTCAGCGATCTGCTTCGTCGCGCATTACCAGGGATAGTCCGCAGCGCCCGGATTTGGTCGAAGCTCCGGCGCCGTAGGTCCATTGATTGGATGCCAGTCGCCGCCCTCGTTCCGATTGCGACGAACCCACGCGACCGCTCCCTCGACAAGGTCGGAAAGGGGCCCTCGGCTTCCGCAGTGGTCATGGGGGACTGGAGCGAGGCGGTCGAAGCAGCTAGATCCCGAAGCACCCTTCCGTCCAGTCCAACTTCTGCCGAGCAAGTAGGACGTGTCAGGAAGGTAACCCTGAATTCTCCCCAATGCCTCGTTGTAGACGAATGCCTGCGCGAGGTAGGGAAGGTGTTCGAGGCTGGCGTTCCAACGCCGGTCGAGCTTGAGCGTCGTGAACTTGATGTCGATGACCCGGTAGTGGCAG
>JANPDX010000329.1:0-3254 GCA_031431695.1 Dehalococcoidia bacterium | reverse complement strand
GCGCTCCCAATGGAGAAGCGGATCAAGCCGCTCGCGGAACAACTCGGAGTCGACTTTGTCGAGCCGTGCGATGTGACGAGCGACGCGGAACTGGACGAGGTCTTCGCCAAGGTGGAGGCCCGCCTGGGGACCATCGACATTCTCGTCCATGCGATCGCCTTCGCGAACCGGGAAGACCTCGCCGGCCGCTTCGTCGATACCTCGCGCGATGGCTTCCTCCTGGCACACAACGTCTCGGTCTTCTCGTTCGTGGCACTGGCGAACCGGGCGCGAAAGCTGATGCCCAACGGCGGCAGCATGCTGACCCTGACCTACTACGGCTCCCAGAAGGTGGCCCCGAAGTACAACGTGATGGGCGTCGCCAAGGCAGCGCTCGAAGCGACCACGCGCTATCTGGCGTGGGACCTCGGCGCCGAGAAGATCCGGGTGAACGCGATTAGTGCGGGGCCTATCCGGACGCTCGCGGCAAGCGGCATCTCCGGCTTCCGCGACTATCTGCGGCAGTTCGCGAGCGTGGCGCCAATCCACGAGAACATCACCATCGAACAGGTTGGCGCGGCGGCCGCCTTCCTCGCGAGTGATGGGGCGAGCGGCATCACCGGCGACATCCTCTATGTGGACAACGGTTTCAACATCATGGGCCTGGCCAGCGAAGAGAAGGAATGACGCGTCTCCAGGGACCGTTCCGGATCGTGCCATACGCGCGCACGCGCCACGGCGATGGGCCGTACCGCGTGGTCTCGACGGTCTTCGAGGAATACGGCTTCCCGTTCGCCGAAGCCGACTACGACGCCGACCTCGCTTCGCCCGACGTTCACTACGACGGCCGGACGGGCTGGTTTTCCGTGGCCGAAGATGGCGCCGGCAACGTGGTCGGCTGTATCGGGCTCACGGACGAAGGTGGCGGCGAATTCGAATTGCATCGGCTCTACGTGCTCTCGGAAGCGCGCGGGCACGCGCTCGGTGAGCGCCTTAGCGGTTGGGTGATCGAGAAGGCGCGGGAATGTGGGGCGCGAAGGCTGGTGCTGTTCAGCGACGTGCATTTCACCCACGCGCATGCGCTTTACGAACGGGTGGGCTTTCGGGCCGACCGCTTTCGCTACGCGCCCGACCCGTGGCAGAGTCGAGAATGGGGGTTCCTCATGGAGTTCCCGCGAGAAGGGAGTCACTAATGCCCCGACCCCGATGCACCTGGTGTACGGAGCCGCCGTTCCAGGACCTGGCCGTGCTGAAATGGCGTGGCGAAGAACGTGAACGGCTGACTATCCCGCTCTGCCGCAAGCACCTCAGCCGGCTCAAAGAGGCTGGGAAAGCCGGCCGCGAGTTCAAGGGCTGGTTCTACAAAGACGGCTGGTGGTAACGCAGGAGACGCTTCTCGCGCGTGGTAAACTGAGCGCATGACTACCCGGCAGAGCACGACCGTCCAATCCATCATGGACATCGTTGAAACGATGTCGCAGGAAGACGCCGAAGACCTCCTCAGCTACCTGGAAGACAGGGACCTCTACACGCCCGAGGTCATGGAGCGACTGCTGAAGGCGCAAAAGGAGATCGCGAACTGCGACTTCGTCACCCAAGAAGAGCTAGAGGCTAAGTACGGCCTTTAGTGTACCGCTACTCTTTCTCCAAAACGGCTGAACGGTATTTCGAGCGGGTCGAACGGCGACGCCAGCAACAGATCTCCGCGCGTTGTGCGTGAATCCATACGACCGCGATGTTTCAAAGCCCCTCCACGGACAGATGGCCGGCTGGCGTTCATCCGACCTCGGCAATCTCCGGATGATTTACTCGGTGGACGATGGCATCCGGGTGCTCGACATCATCGATATCGGCCCGCGCGGCGACATTTACAAGCGGTAGCCCCTATGGCCTTACGCCTGTTTCGTATCCCCTACTTGAAGTGCGGGAGCACCTGTCTGTCGCAAGCACCTCAGCCGGCTCAAAGAGGCTGGGAAAGCCGGCCGCGAGTTCAAAGGCTGGTTCTACAAGGATGGCTGGTGGTAGGGAGCGATGCTTTTCGCGCGTGGTAAACTGCGCGCATGACTACCCGGCAGAGCACGACCGTCCAGGCCATCATGGACATCGTTGAAACGATGTCGCAGGAAGATGCCGAAGACCTCCTCAGCTACCTGGAAGACCGCGACCTCTACACGCCCGAGGTCATGGAGCGAATTCGCAGATCGCGAAAACAGATCGCAGACGGCGATTTCGTCACTCTCGAAGAGCTCAAAGCCGAACTGAATCTGTGACGTACCGGCTCGTCATCCCTTCGGACGTGCGGCGGTACGTGCATCGACTTGATCGCCGCCGGCAACAGGCCGTCACCGATCGGCTCTCGCTACTCGGTGAAGACCCCTACGATCACGCACATTCAAAGGCCCTTCACGGGGACATGGCGGGCTGACGCTCATCCGACCTCGGCAATCTCCGGATAATCTACGCGGTGGACGATGGCGTCCGGGTGCTCGACATCATCGATATCGGCCCGCGCGGCGACATTTACAAGCGGTAGCCTCTAACCTCTACCCCCTCGCCTCGATCCCCTAACTTCCATCCCCTACTTGAAGTGCGGGAGCACCTGCTCCGCGAAGAGGGCGGCAGGCTCGCGCGTGTCTCGGCCGAAGAACTCCATCAGGAACATCGTGCAGCCGAGGTCGATGTGCTTCTGGATCTGTTCGCGCACGCGCTGAGGGCTGCCGGCGATGGCGAGGGGGCCGGTTGGGTCGCCCATGTGGCCGCCGAAAATCTTCTTCGCGGTGTCGATCATCGGGCCCGCGCTCGCCTCGTCCGGGGCGATGGTAACCAGGCACTGCTGGCTCACTGTGAGCGTCGAGAAGTCGCGGCGCACTTCGGCGCAGCGCTGCTTGAGGACGTCTATCTTGCCGGGGAGTTCTGATTGGCGGGCGGCCTGGTGGTTCCAGATGTCGGCATGCTGGGCCGCGATCTTCAGTGTCACCTTTTCGCCGGAACCGCCGATGAGGATGGGCGGAACGCGTACCGGCTTCGGTTCACAGACCAGGTTCGATGCCTTCACGAAGCGGCCGTCGTAGGTGACGGAGGGCTCGGTCCACATGCGCTTCAGCAGTTCAACGGTTTCGCGGAGTTGGACCAGTCGCTGCGCGGTGGGCAGGAATTCGACACCGAAGTCGGTGAACTCTCGAGGCATCCAGCCGGCGCCAAGGCCGGGGATGATGCGGCCTTCCGCGATGTTGTCGATGGTGGCGATGATCTTGCCGAGCTGGGCCGGGTTGCGC
>JANPDX010000328.1:0-9766 GCA_031431695.1 Dehalococcoidia bacterium | reverse complement strand
ACACATAGTTCGCTGGAAATCATCATCGGCGTGTACGCCTACGCGATTCAGATTTTTGCGGACTTTTCCGGGTACACCGATATCGCCATCGGCTGCGCGCTGTTGCTTGGAATCCGCTTCCCCCAGAACTTCGATTCGCCGTACCGCGCACTCTCACTACAGGACTTCTGGCGGCGGTGGCACATGACGCTCTCGCGCTGGCTGCGCGACTACCTCTACATCCCGCTCGGTGGCAACCGCGGCAGGAAAGCGTTCATCTACCGGAACCTGGTCATCACCATGGTGCTCGGAGGGCTCTGGCACGGTGCGGCATTCACGTTCGTGGTCTGGGGCGCCATCCACGGGTTCGGGCTCCTCATCGAACGCGAGTTGCGCGAACGATTCCCTGGCCGCTTCGGAAGGGCGGCGCCGGTGCTGAACTGGCTGATCACGTTCCATGTGGTCTGCCTCGCCTGGATCTTCTTCCGAGCCGAGACGTTTGGCGCGGCGTGGGAACTGATCGCCCGAGTGTTCACCGGATGGGGAGCATCGCCGGCGGTTACACCGCTGCTCTTGCTCGTGATCGGGGGCAGTATTGCGGTCCAGTTCCTGCCCACGAGGATATGGGAGCGGATGCAGGTTTCCTTCTCCCGGCTGGCGCCAGTCGCGCAGGCCGCTACATTGGCGGTAGGCCTTGTGATGATCGATGCACTCGGGCCCGAGGGCGTGGCCCCGTTCATCTACTTCCAGTTCTGAGGACGGCATGGCACAGGCGGAACGCGAACAGTTGGATGGTGGGCGTATCGAGGCCCGGCCCCGCCGCGTGCTCTGGGTGATCGCCGCCGGGCTGTTCATCGCGCTTCTGCTCAACGCCTCGGAGCTCGAACGCGAGGCGAAAGCGAAACCTTACGGACGCGAACGCGATGTCTGGGTCGCCATCTGGAAACCGTTCGCCGTCTTCAGCCACGCCCTGTACATCGACCGGCCGAGAGCGTGGTTCGACGACGCAATCGGCCGTGGCGACGACGACTCGGTCTTCGAGCTGCCCGCCAGTCCTGACGGCAGCCCGCCTCCGGGCAACGGGACATCCCTGCCGGGCGCAACAGCCACAAAGGGCAATCCAAAGACTCCGGCGGCAACGGCGACGCCATCGAAACCGAAGCAGATCATCCGCACGCCGAGCACAGAAGACCCCCTGCGCGTCTGGGTGGGCGGCGATTCGATGTCGAAGATTCTGGGCGAAGCGCTGGTACGTCAGGCGACCGAAAGCGGAATCATGACGCCGCTCCAGGATTCGCAGCTTTCTAGCGGGCTGACGCGGCCGGACTTTTTCGACTGGCCCGGCCACTTCAACGACCTTTCGAAGGAGGTCCCTCCGAACGACGTCTTCGTCCTGATGTTCGGAGCAAACGATTCGCAGGGCATCAAGACGCCCGATGGGAAGATTTTCCAACCTGGCGACGATAGCTGGAATGTCGAGTACCGGCGGCGCGTCGCAGGTACGATGGACCTGTTGAAGGCCGACAACCGCCTGGTCGTCTGGGTCGGTCAGCCGATCATGGAATCGGCGAAGCTCTCGCAGCGGATGGCCGAACTCAATGTGATCTACCGGGAGGAAGCGGCGAAGCGCCCGTGGATTCGCTATATCGACCTCTGGCCGCTGTTCATCAACGCGTCCGGCGCCTACGACGCCTACATCACGGACGATGACGGCGAGGTGAAGTTGATGCGGAATCCCGACGGCGTACACCTCGTGCGCGAGGGCGGCGAAAAGGCCGCGCGGCATGTCCTCGAACTGGTGCGGAAGGAAGCACTGATCCCGTAGCCGCGCCCCACCGGGGGCGCTGGGCCCGGAAGGGCCGGGAAAATCTTCGAGGAACAGGGCCGAAGGGGGGCAAGGGGCAGACCGTCGAGCGTCACCTCGGCCAGCGCCCCCGGTGGGGCGCGGCTACCGTTACACCGCCGGGGCTCAGTCCGCCGCCGCCGCCTCGCCGCCTTCAGGGCCGTAGAACAACACCCACACGGCGAGGTCGGGCGTGTAGTCCTCGAACCGGTGTTCGGCGTGGGCCGGGACGAAGATGAAGTCGCCGGGGCCGAATGGCGCGCGGGCACCGTCCTGGACGAAGGTGCCTGAGCCAGCGAGGACGATGTATGCCTCGTCGCGCGTGTGCGGTTGCTGGTTGTCGGAATCGCCGGGAGTGTAGACGCCAGCCTCGAGTGTCCCGTGCTTGAACGCGTACCGAAACGGGACTCGCTCGGTGCGGGCGATAGGCGCCGCGACGTCGCTGATGTTGGCGATCCAGGGCGGACGCTCGCTCATCGCGCCTCCGCGGGTGCCGGGTGGTTCATGTACTCGGCCAGCAGCCTGGCGGAGGGATCCTCTGAGAGTCGCATGGCAGCGGTGATCCGCTCGCGCTCGGCCACGTTGCGATCCTGGCTGAGCTTCCAACGCGCGTCCACCCGTGTTACGGCGATTTCGAAGGCAACGATGCCCTTCAGCTTCGCATCGACGAACTCCGGGGGCAGGGCATCGAGCGTGGCCTGGTAGCCGGGTTCGATCCCGGCGATGGTGGCTGCCAGCACGGCGAGTTTGCCTTCGCGGTTTTCGACGAGTGCCGGGACCCCGTAGGCGTGGACGGCGACGTAGTTCCACGTAGGCACCCAGTTCCCGGAGTCGTAATTCGAAGGTGATACGTAGCTGTGTGGCTCGCTGAAGATGGCCATCGCTTCGGCGCCGCTGGCGAACTGTTCCCACTGGCGGTTGGCCTTCGCAACATGCCCCGTGAGCACCAGCGAATCGCAGGAGTCACTGACGTTGAGCGGGATGTGCGTGGCAACCATGCCGCCCTCGCCGGAGGTGACCAGCGTGGCAAACGGGAACGCGCGCATGAATGCGGCGACGGCCTGCGGATCGTCCTGACGGTTATGAGGCGGCGTGTACATGGTCGACAGAATGCGTTGGAGAGCTTGGGACATGGTAGGGCCAATTCGACGTTGCGAGTCTGCGCCGCTGGTTCTAAAAACGTTAGGCTTAACGAATGGCGGAATTCTCAAAGTCAGGACTCGACCGGCTCGGTGAGCGCTTGCGGGCATCAGTTCGGCCCGCGGACGACGACCGGGCCACATACGACGCCTACCGCGCAAGTTTCGCGACAGCGGTGGTGGAGGTGGAACGGCTTTGTGATCAAGACCTTTCTTACCTGCGTGGCCGAACTGCGCGGCTTAAGACGATGGAGAGTGTCATCGCTAAGCTTCGGCGAGGTTCATTTCGACTTTCACAAGTGCAGGATATCGCTGGCGTTCGGGTTGCGGTGGTGTACCTCTCCGAGCAGAACATACTCGTCGAACTTCTCCGTAGGCAGTTCCCGGAGGCCCGCATAACCGACTACAGAGACGCGCACCAAAACGGCTATCGCGCCGTCCATGTCATTGTGACAGCGTCGGATGGGAATCTGGTCGAGATCCAGGTACGAACGGAGATCCAGGACATTTGGGCGAACACCTGCGAGAGCTTGGCGGGCCTGGTCGATTTGTCGGTGAAGTACGGAGGCGGGCCAGGCTGGATTCAGTCTGAACTCGTTAGACTTGCTGAGATTGGTCGCGAGTTCGATGCCGCTATTGAAGCGGGCGCCGTCCTGGTACGAGCGATTGAGACAGCCGGTTCAAGATTTCTGTCCTTTTCAGGATCCTCCGAATGGGAGTATGCTCGAAACGAAGTGCTCGATGACATCGCTGAGGCGCGCTCAAAGACAGCCGCAGATAAGCGAGAGTTCTCGGAGGCGTTCGTGGCGCTTACGGGCGCCCTGGTGGGTCGAGCAGAAGCTGAGAAGGCGAATTGATGCGTTTCTTTGTCATGGAGTACAACCGCCGCACTGAGGAGGCTCACTGGACAGAGTTCGGTGTCATCGGTGACGCGCTTGCGCTGCTGCGCGAGAAGGAAGCCAAAAAGGTCGCCGAGATGGAAGTTGTGCTGCTTATGGGTCGCTCGATTGGGGACCTGAAAATCACCCATGGGCGTTACTTCATGGGTCCAGTGGAAATGGCTCAGCGATGGCAGGAGCGTGTTGCCGCCGACGGGTTGTTGTCCGCAAGTTAGGGCGGAACCAAAGGTCGGCCGGAATCGTTGGTTACTGTATGAAACACCGACTGCTCGCCTTGGCCGCACTTGGGATCGGCCTCTTCCTCGGCGCCTGTTCCGGGGATTCGAAACCGAACCCCACCCCCGAACCAACCGCGGCAACGGTTCCGACGCAGCAGTGCCCCTTTGCGGTCGATGTTTGTGCGTTTGCAGTCGAGCTTGAAGGCGCCGCGCGTGACGGCTCGTTGCCGGGCTGGTTCCGCCAAACCGAGTTCAGCGCGTCACTCGGGCGCAGGGCGCTCGACATGTGGGCTGTGACCGGCGAGAAGCCGCGCGTCACGACCGTCGGGTGCCCGGGCCGCTACGCTCCCGAGTGCTCGAAAGAGTTCGCGGTCGCCCTGAGTTCGCTGCCGGTTGGGCTCGAAGAGCAGGACGGGCGTGGGATTGTCATCTTCTTCTTTGACCGTGTGGCCGAAGGCAAGCCATTGCTGCGGGCAATGTACGAACCGCCGGGGGGCCGAAACCTCGTGGTTGCTGGCGGTCAGCGCGCGTTCTGCGAACCAGCGATTGTCCAGGCGGGCGAATGCATCGAATACACCTTTTACAAATTCGGGACCGGGGTGGCGGAACCTGCCGCGCCGCTCGAGGGCAAGCTGCCGTCAATCCGCCAAGTGTATGGCGCGACCAGCACCGTGATGACCCTCGGCGAGCCCTACTCCATCCAGCAGGGCGAAGTCTGGTACTTCAAGTACCTCTGCGACGCCTGCGGGCCGGGGCCATTTCCGAACCTCTACCGCGCCTACCGGGCGGCCGATGGCACGCTCGTCGTGGACGACCTCAAGGCGAAGACGCTCTCGCTTGGGACTCCGGTCGCGTTCACAGCCGACTGGCAATCGGGCACGGTCTACCTCGCGACGTGCGGGCCGGGCGTGAACTGCTATTCGCTTGAAAGCGGCGGCGCCGACTCGCAAAAGCCAGCGACCGTCTACAAGTCCACCGACGGCGGAGTCACCTGGAAGCTCGACGGCGAGATTCCGCCACGCACGGCGCTATCCGCCACTGGCAGGGACGAAGCGCTCGCAACAACCTACGCGGGCGACTATAGCGATGCTCGCTACTGGTTCTATCCCTCCGGCCGGGTGTTCGACCCGCCGCAAGGAGTGACCGCAAAGGCCGTCCCGATGGTATTGAACTCGCTGACCATCGTCTGGCGTTCCTCGGCCGGGGTTTACTATGACCAGGCGGGAACGGCACTCTTCGGACCACTCTTCGACGAGAAATACAAGCCGCAGATCGCCGTCGCCGACCCGCAGTACCAGCACACCTACCTGACCTGGGCGGAGACCAACTTCAAGATTGGCTGGATCGCGCAGCCGTACTACTCGTACGTCGCTCGAATCGACCGCGATGGCCAGATGCGCGAAGTCTTCGGTCTGCCGGGCGACACCATGTGGATTGGCGGCGAGTTCCCTCGGACAGGCGACAAGCCGCCGGCGCTCTTCGGACGTTTCCGCTTCGGCACGACCATCGACTACGAACGCGATGTTTCGTTTGGCGCCGTGCTCGACCTCGCAACCGGCAAACTGCGTCGCTTCGCCGAACTGGACGGGGCTCGGCCACGAGGCTCCTTCGTTTGGATGGAAGACCTGGTGACCACGCCCCAACCGGAACGCGGCGAGAGCCGTGCGCCGTTCTACCGCGTGAGCGGCGCGGGCGATTGTCTGAACATCCGCGAAGCGCCATCGACTTCGGCCCGCGTGCTCACCTGCCTCGCCGATGACGTACTGGTAGGGGACATGGGGCAGCTACAGGCGGCCGGCGGGATTCAGTGGCGGCTCGTTCGGACGCCGGGATACCAGGTTGGCTGGGCGAGCACCGAGTTCTTGAAATAGCGCTACGGGCCCGCTTCGACCGTTTCGCCGGCTTCGGGCTCCGGGGTCTCGGCCGGTTCTGGGCTTTCGTCCTCGTCGCTGGCGACGTTCGCGACGCGCAACGGCGGTGGCGGAACAGGTGTGACGGCCGCGGCGGAGACGCCGCCATCGTCGGATGAGATGCCGAACACGCGCAGTGGCGGGATGGCCGTGGGTGTGGCTATCGGTTCTGGCGTTTGGGTTGCCTGGGGCGCGTACACGAATTGCGGTGGTTCGTCGGCTGTCGCCGTTTCGGGGACACCCAGGAGAAGGTCAGCCAGCACTGGCGCGACGAACGGTGTCTCCATGTCGATGACGATCACGCGCTGAGCGAACTCGGGCTGAGTCCGGGGTTCGAAAGGTCGCCAGCTCACGCGGTCAGCGGAGGTGAGGGCCAGGCCGCTGGCGCCAATCGCGAAAAGCACCACAGCGAGCAGGAGGGGCGTTTTCCCTGCCATAGGCTCGATCATGCCTGCTTCTGATGAACGGTGCTACCTTCAGCGAGCTCGCAGCACGATTTTGCAACGTTTTCGCACCCGGTTTGGGACTCAAGTTCCTCAAAAGTTCAGGGCTTTCCCTCACCGAACGCAACGGCCGGAACGCGGCTTGGAGCCCCGCGAGTCATCGCGGGGAGGGCTGCCCGCGCGTGGAATGTTGCGGCCTGGCGTCAACCACCCGGCGAGCCATGATCCCACCCGGCCATGACTGGCCGGGCTCCGATCGGTGGCGTCCGAAATTGTCAGTACTGCCCGGCGAGGTCTCGCTTGCCCTGGGCGCTGGCGAGGGCGGCGTGGTTCAGGATGTTCCTGGCCATCGATGACTCTTGCAGTTTCGAACGCGACGAGTACACCTCGGTACGGAGCGCGTGCGCTTCCGTCGAACCCGGATTGGCGATGACGGCGTACTCGACCAGGTGGCAGGCCATCCGCAGATTGCCGGCCGCGCTCAGTTCGTGAACCCGCTGGAGCACGTTATCGAGGCCGCCCGCGAGCGCCACCCATTCGGCGGCCTGTTCGGCGCGCGGGGCGGGCAGCAGGTTGTCCGGCTCGCCGTCGTACCAGCCGCCGTAAAGCCGCCAGACGTTGCGGACCAGGAACTGGGGGTCGTCGTACACGCCCTTCAGGTAGGGCCGGTCCATCAAGTGCGCGGGGTATTGCACTTCGTGGATCACGCGGTCGAGCGTGCACCCGGTGTTCATGAGCGCGAGCACCTGGCCTTCGATCGATTCAAGCAGCTCGGCGGTGTCGGTAAGGGCCTGGTTGATGCGGTCTTTGCCGAAAATCGGCAGTCCGTGCCCGGCAAGCAGGAGTTCGGCGCCCAGGGCGGACATTTCGCGCAGGCCCGCGGCCCATTCGCCGGCGTAGCGTTGCACTTTCTGGGGGTTGCCGGCGTTCGGCACGGCCCAGATGAAGAGGTCGCCGGTGCCGAGGATCTTCTTCTCGGGGACCCAGGTCCAGGTGGCGTCTTCGGTTTCGCCGCGGGTGTGGCTCAGTTCGAACGTGAGGTTGCCGCTGCGAAAGCGCATCCGATCCGTGTAGGTGACGTCGGCGCGTCGGAAGTTTTCGGGCCACTTGAACTGCGGTGCGTCGATGGCGAACTGGCGGCGGTTGATGGCGGCGTTCCAGCCCAGGGTTCGCTGATAACGGTCGAAGTGCCAATCGAGCGCTTCGTGGCCGTAGACGAGCGGTCGCGCCCAGCGCTTCTCCAGGGCCTCGGCTTCGAACGGCCCAACGCCAAAGATGTGGTCGACGTGGTGGTGGGAAAAGACAGCGGCGCGCAACGGCGCCTCGGGCCGCCATTTCCGGACCTCGGCATAGAGCGTTTTGGTGTCCTGGGCGTGGCCGGTATCGAGCATGACGAGGCCGTCGCCGGTATCGATGGTGTTCGCGCTGGCGATGCCCTTGTAGTAAAGCACCTCATCCGCGATCTCCTGGCCTTCGCGGGTCCCCCAGGCGACGGGGTGGTAGTCCTGCGTGTTGAACTCGCCGGTCCAGAGTTTTTCGGAAATCTCGCGGATATCGGGCATCGTGGCGTCCACCTTCATACGGGTCGGGCGGATTCTACGCGAATGCGGAGGCGCTGAGATTTGCCGCGGCAAGGCGCGACTGGCAGGGAGCGCTGCGATGTTGCATATGTACCGCTGTTCCAACTGGAAGCGAGTGGTTGAACGCGAACGACCGCGGTGGCGTTGGCGCCCCAGCGCTCCCTTTCAGTCGCGCCTTTCGAAGTGCTTGCCAACGGAGGAATTCCGCGCTGGTTTGGGCGGATTCTCCGTGAACGCGGAGACGCGGAGTTCTATAGGGGTCCCGATTCCTCTCCAAAACTCTCAGAGCCTCCGCGTCTCTGCGTTTAGTCTATTTCGCGAAGAACTCGGCACGCCCAGCAGTTGCCCTCCTTGACAGTCGGGCCTCGGCGAATCCCGACTGTCAGCGGCTCCCCGTTGTGAAGGCCCACGTCTCACCTTTCACGGCTCACGTCTTTCTTGACCCCCGTGCCATCCGCCCCTCTGACCTCGGGGCGCGAACCGAGACCATCGGCTGCAACTTCACAGGAGGAACCACCTTGGCTCTTACTCTGGTCGAGGCTGCGAAACTCAGCAACGACACCCTGCTTTCCGGCGTCATCGAAACGATCGCGTCCGAAAGCCCCGTCCTTCAGCGCCTGCCATTCATCGAAATCGTCGGCAACGGACTGACCTACAACCGCGAGAACGCGGCGCCCACCGCCGACTTCTATGACGTTGGCGACGACTGGGACGAAAGCACCCCGACGTTCACCCAGGCCACGGCAACGCTGCGCATCCTCGGCGGCGACGCGGACATCGACAACTTCCTCAAGTCCACCCGCTCGAACATCCAGGACCTCGAAGCGGCGGTCGTCCAGCTCAAGGCCCGCGCCGTGCAATCACTGTTCGACGACACCTTCGTGAACGGCGACGACAGCGTCGATACCAAGAGCTTCGATGGCATCGACGTCCTCTGCGCCGCCGGGCAATCGGTGAGCATGGGCGCGAACGGCGCGATCCTGACGCTGGCGAAGCTCGATGAGATGATCGACAAGGTGCGCGGCGGCAAGCCAGACATGCTTCTGATGAGCCGTCGCACTCGGCGGACGCTCAACGAGTTGGCGCGCGGCTCCGGGGGCTTTCTCGAGGCGGACCGCGACCAGTTCGGCCAGATGCTGCAGTACTACGACGGCGTGGCCATCGGCATCTGCGACTACATCGGCGATGCTAAGACGGTCGGCACCAGTGCCGATTGCAGCAGCATCTACGCGATGCAGTTCGGCGAAGGCGGCCTCAGTGGTCTGACCGCGGCGGGCGGCCTCACGGTCGAACGGGTGGGCAGCCTGGAAACCAAAGACGCCAGCCGCATCCGCGTGAAGTGGTACGCCGGCCTGGCGCTGTTCAACAGCGTGAAGCTCGCGCGGCTGACCGGGGTGCGCGCCGCGTAGCCAGCCGTTAGCCGTTAGCCGTTGGCGAGGCGGGAGAATCTCTCCCGCCTCGTTTGGCGTTCAGGCCGGCTTGGCATTTCGGATTCGGGGTGACGGGCGGAATCTGCTATTGGAGGCAACACGTACGCCCACGACCCAGCGCTCCCTGCCAGTCGCGCCTTTCGTTTGGTGGTTGGTGCGGAAGTTGTGGGCGCGCTAGCGGTTCGGCCTCACTCACGGTCGGGGCTACTAACTACACGAATTTCGCTCAGGCCCGACTGTAAAGGAGGGCAGTTTCACAGCCTCGCCACCGCCCGCAACTCCTCCGGCGTGGCGCTCCCAAAGCCGAAGAATTCCAGGTATGCCG
>JANPDX010000327.1:0-2373 GCA_031431695.1 Dehalococcoidia bacterium | reverse complement strand
ACCTTCCGCGTGAACGACTCGCCGTTTGCCGGGCGCGAGGGCCAGTTCGTTACGAGCCGTCAGATTCGCGAGCGCCTGTTCCGCGAGGTTGAGACGAACGTTGCATTGAAGGTCGAAGATGGCGAGAGCGCCGACCAGTTCGTGGTCAGCGGGCGGGGCGAGCTTCACCTGGCAATCCTCGTCGAAACCATGCGACGCGAAGGATACGAATTCGCGGTCACCCGGCCCGAGGTCATCGTCCATGTTGGGCCGAACGGCAAGGAAGAGCCATTTGAGCGCCTCTACGTGGAAGCGCCAGATTCGGCCACCGGCTTCCTGATCGAGACGCTCTCTGGCCGCAAGGCCCAGATGGTCGGCATGCACCAGGACCACAACGGTAATGTGCGGCTGGACTTCGAAGTGCCGACGCGCGGCCTTATTGGCTTCCGCGACTCGTTTATCAGCGGGACCGGCGGCGAGGGCATCATGAACACCGAGTACCTCGGCTACCGCCCGTGGGCGGGCGAGATCACGCGCCACCGCAACGGGGCGCTTGTCGCCTCGGAGATGGGCTCCGCCCTCGCTTTCGGCATCGCCAACGCCCAGGAACGCGGGATGATGTTCGTCTCGCCCGGCGACGAAGTCTACGGGGGCATGGTTGTCGGGTTGCACGCCAAGGACACGGATCTCGACGTCAACGTCTGTAGGGCGAAGCAGCTGACGAACATCCGCAGCTCGACATCGGATATCGCAGTAAAGCTCGTCCCGCCCAGCCCGCCGAGCCTTGAACGCAGCCTCTCGCTAATCGGCAACGACGAGATGGTCGAAGTCACGCCGAAGAACCTCCGCATCCGCAAGATCGAACTGAACCCGACCATCCGGGCTCGAGAGAGCAAGCGGCAGCGCTATGCCGCGCTGGAAGCGGCGAACGCGTAAGGGGTCAGGGCCTATCTAGGGTGTGCATGGCCCGCACTTCCTCGATGGTCCAGCCGACGGTTTGGACTGGATCAATTGGGGAAAATGAGGCACCGGGTTCACCAAGGCTCGATCCTTCGTCATGTTTGACGCGGCCGTAGAAGATATCCATTGGAACACCGGCTGGGAATGCGGCGCATACTGCACTGGGGTTTGCGGGGTCGCCAACGTCGTTGTCTTGAATCCAGACGCAGTTCAGGCATTGCGGGAGCTCCGGTTGAAAATCCGACTGACGGAGATTGAAGGCTTCCAACTCCTGCGCTTTGGCATCTTGGTATGACGCGATCAGGGATCTGTTCTCCTTCATCAGTCGGCTCACAAACGGGGTCACGGTTGCCATTTGGCTTTCGTTGGCGGAGAACGTGTTGAAAATCTCCGCCCAAGGTTAGAACAGGATATTTGGACTCGATTGCCGGTCGCAGCTTCTGGACGACAACCGGCAGGCAAGGAGTCTTCAGCAGCGTTTCGAGAAGAAAAACCTGAAGGCCAAGCTGTCCCACCCGGCTTCCAGAGCCCACGACACGATCGAACACGGCGATATCAGCCTTGCTGGTTGGGTAGCTCCCTTCGGTACCTTCAAGCTTCGCCTCAACGCAAACCGATGGCAGGCCACGCCGAAGTATTACGACGTCCGGCTTGATATGGAACGCCCATTTCAGACGACAAAGATCTTTGAAGACCTGCGGATTTCCCTGCGCTGTCTCCTCGAGCGAGGCGACTGACCACAGTGCCGGAGATGCAATGTCTCGTGTTATGCGTCTACCAGATTCGCCCATGAAGAACGCGTTGAAGTCAGCGATCGACTCGTGTGTGGCCAGCTCAGCAGTCGGGGCCAACGAAGGCACTGATTTCAGGAGTTCGGCGACAAACGCGCGTTTCGAGACGTTGGCTCTGAGCCGTTCGGCCGGTCCTACTCTGCCTGACGCTGATTCGTCGCTCAGAAGGGCAGCCCTCCGGTCGCGAAGCGGTGCGAACTCGACATACACCTCCGCGTCTTCCATGCCTTCGGATGCGCGGGCCGGGATTGAGGTGTTGTTTCGACTCTCCGCCAATTCCAAGAATTGGCCAAGTGCCGGGCCTCGTTGCATGAGGAAGAACGCCAGGAGAAAGGAGAATTGACGCTCCTCGCGGAGATAGGTGTAAAACGGCTTCTTTTCGGCGGGTTGAGTCATGGTCGGTATCCTAAACGAGTCGATGGTGATTCGGTGGAAGGCGACACCGTTTGACGCGTTTGGCGCTCGCTTACTTGGCGCCCATCCTTGCACCGTGCGCGCCTCCGCCCCGCCGCGCGTAGACTTCGGGCCATGCGAATCGACGACCTCGACACTCCCTGCCTGCTCCTCGACCTCGACCGGGTCAACAAGAACATCGCCACCATGATGGGCATCCTCCGGGGCACAGGCGTCCGCCTGCGGCCTC
>JANPDX010000326.1:0-6645 GCA_031431695.1 Dehalococcoidia bacterium | reverse complement strand
CGACACCAATCCAGAATCCGACGTTGTATAAGATCCAGGGGAACGAAGTCCTGATTTCTGGCGGGGCAAGCGGACAAATCACGCCTATCGCGGTATCGACTCCGGTTGCGACGGACTACAGCATCAAGGCGGGAGACTTCTGCTCGACCATCGCCGCGGACAATAAGTTAACGCTGGAAGAGTTCCAGAAGGCGAACCGCAACATCGATTGCAACGCATTGAAGATCGGGGATAAGGTCAAGATCCCCTCAGCAGCCGTACCAACGCCCACGCGTGCAACCCTCACCGGAAACCCGACGGCTAAACCGGGGACCGGCGGCGGAAACAAGTCATACACCGTGCAATCCGGGGATACGTGTGCCGGGATAGCCCAGGGTCAGGGGGCCTCGCTTCAAGCGTTCCTCGCCGCCAACCAAACGATCAACACCGATTGTTCGAACCTGAAAGTCGGGGCAACCGTCACAATTCCCTGAGCTGTCACGGGTTTTACGAGCGGGCCGACTCCAGCTCGCGAGTGAGCGATTCGGCAGCAAGGCCAGTGCGCCGGGCGGCCTCGCTGATGCGCAGGTCAAGATCATCCCGGGAGAGCCCTACGCGGGCGAGGGCCTCTATCGAGCCGTGGCCGGTGCGGACAAGCTCGTACATCGATGCACCGCTCGGGATTCGTGTCTCAACTTCCATGTGGACCAACCCCCTGGCGTGATATTGGCTCCGCGCTGTGACATCGGCGTGACCGCTCGATGAACAACACGTTTCCCTAAGCGAGGGTAATGGTGCGGGGGACTTCTGACACCCCCTGGCACCAAAGATTTACGTTAGATTTTCGACCCATGGCCAGGCGATGCAGAAGGCGTGAACGAGTGCTCGAGACCGGGGACGCGTTCGAACGAGGATTGGCGCGATGCAGGCGCCGCAAACGGAAGCACGACGAGCAAACTGGAGGAGTGGGGCGTGGGCCCGCCGGGACAGCATGGCAGGCCCACGCCAGCAGCCGGCCCGAAAGGGAGGTGGGCTCGCTGCACAGGATCGCTCCCGATGGGGACATCATCGCTCAAGGACGTGAACGGGCAGTTACCTGCTGATGAAGGGCGTGTTTCGAAAACTCGCGGGAGCTTCTAGTCGAGCCACTCGGCGAGGGCTTCGACGGTGTGCTCGCCAAGTCGCGGCGCCGGGCGGCGCAACTCCCAGGGGGTAGCGCTGAAATGGTATGGGGCGCCGGGCATGCGGACCGGCGTTTCGCGGCCTTCGCCAGCGACTTCGGCCCAGAAGCCGCGGTTGGTCCAATGCGGATCGGCGAGCGCCTCATCCGGTGCGCGAACGACACCCCAGGATTGGCGCCGCTCCTGACCGCCCCGGTACACCTCTTCGGCGGTGTGGGTGGAGATGAAAGCGGAGAGTTCGCCCATCACTTCCGAGGCTTCTGGTGAACCGCGGCCGGGCTGGCGCGCCGCCGGGCTATCGAATCGCGGCTCATCGAGTTGCATGCCGACGCCCGCCTGCTGGAACCAGGCTTTGAGCTTGGCCCACGACGCATTGTCCCGGCCCACCCCGAAGATAAGTGCATGTTGCCCGTCCTTCGCCATGTGCAGCCAAGATTCCGTGCGGCGTGCGGCGGCGTGCCGGCCAGTTTGCCGAATGACATTCACCTTTTGCGTAAACCAATAGGGCAGGCCCACCTCGGTGGTGCTGCTACAGGCCTCATGCATCGAGGCATCGACGTGCTGGCCGAGGCCGGTGCGGTCGCGATAGAGAAGCGCGGCGAGGATTCCCTGGACGGCGTAGTGGCAGGCGGTGTTGTAGGCCTGGTCGCCGAGGCCGTGAATGGGCGGGGCGCCGGGCGCGTCCTCGGAACCATAGCCATTCATCATCATCGGGCCGCCCAGGGCCAGCGCTACCATGTCGGTAGCCTGATAGCGAGCCCATGGCCCGTCCTGGCCGAATGGGGTGATGGAGCACCAGATGAGCGACGGGTTGTCGGATAGCAGCGAGCGGTGGCCGAGCCCGGCAGTATCCAATTCGCCGGGCGTGCGATCTTCGAGCACGATATCGGCCTTCGCGACGAGCGACCGCCAGGTGGCTGCTCCTTCGGCGGTTGCGAAATCTACAATCACCGAGCGCTTGTTGGTGTTGTGGTACCAGAAGTTGAGCGATCGGTTCGGCCCGGGCTGGTCATCGACGAATGGGCCGACGGCGCGTGCGGACGATCCTTCCGGGGGTTCGACCTTCACCACATCGGCCCCCATATCGGCGAGCAATTTGCCGGCAAGCTGGCCGAGCTGGTCACAAAGTTCGAGCACCCGGAGTCCGCTGAGTGGCCCGCTCACATGAACACTCCCATGGCTTCGTGCTCAGCGTATTCCTCGTCGGTTAGTCCGAGGAGTTCGGTCATCACCTCGAGCGTATGCGCACCGAGGAGCGGACTGGCGGTGCGGTTCGTCCCCGGAGTTGAGGAGAGACGCGGCGTGACACCGTCGAACTGGCTTTCGTCGCCGAGTTCGGCGTGGGGCATGGTGGTCCACCACTCACGAGCGCGGAACTGCTCGTCGCGTTCGACACGGTCTCCGGGGGACTGGCAGACGCCCGCGGGGACCCCGGCCGCCTGTAACGCGGCCATCATGGCGTACTCATCGCGAGTGGCGGTCCAGGAGGATATCGCCCCGTCGAGTGCATCCTGGTTGGCAAGGCGCCCGGCGCTCGTGACGTACATGGGATCGGCAGCCCAGGCAGGGTCGCCCATGACCTGGACCATCGCCTGCCACTCGGCATCGCTTCGCACCGTTATGGCAATCCAACGGTCATCGCCCGCGCACCGGTAGGCGTTGTGCGGCGCCATCGCCGGTTCCCACGACCGATTGCCAACGGGCATGCCGGGACGGCGGAAGCCGCGCCCGTTGACGGTGTAATCGAGCACCGCGGGCCCGGTGAGGACCATGCCAGACTCTACCTGGGAGATGTCGATGTGCTGGCCCTCGCCCGTCCGGTTGCGATGGTGCAACGCCATCATGATGGCGTTCGCGGCGTAGTAACCTGCCGTGTGGTCCATATAGCTGTAGCCCCACCCGGCCGGCGGCTTTCCTGGTAGTCCCGACATCATCGTGAGGCCAGAGAGGGCCTGCGCCGTCGGTCCCCAGGTGGTGAAGTGCCTATCCCGGCCAGAATGGCCGAACCCCGAGACCGAGCAGTAGATGATGCCGGGGTTGATGGCCTTCTGGACCTCGTAGGAGAGTTCCCACGATTCCAGGACTCCACTCGAAAAGTTCTCGATCACGATGTCAGAGGCGGCTATGAGCTTGTGCAGCAGTTCCATGCCAAGCGGGTGGCGGACGTTCAAGAGGATGCTGCGCTTGTTTCGGTTGAAGTAGTTAAAGAATCCCGAGTTGTTGAGCGTGGGCGTTGCACCGTCGATGGGCCGCCCGATCCGGATGGGATCGATCGCCTGACCGTGCTCGACGCGAATCACGTCGGCGCCGAAATCAGCGAGGACGCGGGTGGCGGTCGGCCCAGCGATGATCCAGGTGAGGTCACAGACACGGATTCCGGAGAGTGGAAGGTCGGGCACAGGCCACGATTATAGACGGGAGACGTGAACTCGGTTGGCCGGTCAATGGGCCGCCTGGCCGTTCCGGCGGCGGCGGATATCACGAGCATCTGGTTCGGGTAGGATCAACGTTCAACGAACCGAGCCACCTGGAGGCTACCGCGATGCCCGACCCAGCAGTAATCGAGAATGATTTCTTTGAAGTTATTGGCACGCAGCGTGCGATGCGGCGGCTGAAGCCCGATGCCGTGCCCGACGAGTACATCAAGAAGATCATCTGGGCGGCGACGCGCGCCCCCAGTGGCGGCAATCGCCAGGGCTGGCGCTGGTTGGTCGTCACTGATCCGGGCAAGAAGAAGAAGATCCAGGAGTGGTACAACGAAGGCTGGTCGAAAGCCATCGCCTCGGGTTATGGGGCGGGCGCGAGCCTCCCCGACGCCGAGCGCGAAAGCAACGAGCGGGTGATGCGCAGCGCCACGTACCTCGCCGAGCATATGCATGAAGTGCCTGTGCTTCTGTTCGCCTGTTCACTCACGGGCGGAGGGGGAGGGGACATCTCCGCTGGATCGAGCATCTATCCCGCAGTGCAGAACCTGATGCTGGCGGCGCGAGCGCTCGGATTGGGTACGGCGCTGACCACGGTGCACCGCGGCCGCCAGCCTGAGATTCGGCAGCTGCTGGGCATTCCCGAGTCCGTGGAAACGGCCGCACTGGTCCCGGTTGGCTGGCCCCGTGGAAAGTTCGGTTCCGGGTTCCGCAAGCCCGTCGAGGATGTGACCTATTGGGAGAGCTGGGGCGCCAAGAAGCCGTGAGCCAGAACCCCGACCCATCGGGAGCGGACCATGACCGAGTGAGACATTTGGTGATTCAGCAACCTCTCACGCCGACCCCTGCCCACCGCCCCTCGGAGCACCCCGCCCTCCATGCCAACGTCTTCCTCATGCCTGCGTCAGACGCCCTTCGCCTCCCTCGTTTCGCCTTTTCTACTTCCCGCCCGAACAGGCCAGCCGGCTCCCTGTTACAAGAAACAACAGGCACGGTCGTCGAATCTGGAGCTCCCTGTTACTCCCTGTTAACAGGGAAAAATCAACGGAGGTTATTGCTCTCGGGAACAAGCACCGTAGGTGAACGGCGAAAAGAACAAAGGCAAAAGTGCGCTGTGCGCCACGCCGGACGTTGAACCGCGACCCATCGGGAGCGGATCGTTGACCCAGCGAGACAGTTGACGGTTCACCTCTAGCCTCCGGTCCCGAATCTGGATCGTGCTTGTTGCTGCTTGTTAACAAGCACGATTTCAACGAATGTGAGCGAACGATGAGTGACACTGGCACGAAGCTGACCATTGAGATTGCGTACTGCGCGCGCTGCAACTTCCTGGCGCGCGCAACATGGGTCGCGCAGGAATTGCTTCACACCTACGGAGATTTCGTTTCGGGGCTGATGCTTGTTCCAGACCACGGCGGCATCTTCACGGTGTCGGTGAACAGCGCGGAGGTGTTCTCGAACAAGGCCGAGGGGCGGTTCCCGGAAATTCGCGAACTGAAGGAAGCGATCAACGCGCTCCTCGAAGAGGCCGAAGTCGCGACCCTGAAACGGCACCCGTCGAAGACGTGAACGGCGAAACGCTTGTCGTCCGGAAGCTAAAGTTCGACGGTTCGGTCAGGTATTCGTGGCCCGGAGCTTCGTTGCCGGACCCGCCCAGGGGCTGGTTGATCGTGCACCACCACCCTGCGCTACACGTGAAAGGCGGGACGGTTTCGCCGCCCGCCGATGAAGCGCCCGCCCACATGCTTCACTACATTGGCCTGGAACTTCCGGTGACTGTGCTGTTCGCCTATTCACTGGCCGGAGAGTTTTTGGAAGCGAAGTGCGACGCAGCGCTCCCGGGAACATTCAATGGTGGCATCGTTGACTTCGTGGATATGGATCTCGATGTGGTGGTCTTGCCCGGCGGACAACACTACGTCCGCGACCAGGCAATTTTCGCCGAGCGTAGCGTAACGATGGGCTACACCGAAGAGGCGAAACGAACAGCACACCTTGGCATTCTTCACTCGCTGAGAATGGTCCGCCGGCGGCAATTCCCCTTCGATGGCCATGCGGACGAGCTAATCCGGGAGCTGTTGAGTGGAACGCGAGAGCCAAAGTGACTAGACGTGGGGCACTACGACCCTTGTGAGGGGTTTCTCTTGCCTTACTCGATCGTCGAGACCTGCATCGGCTGTACCGCGTGCACCAAGCGGTGCCCTACCAACGCCATTACCGGGGAGCGCAACCAGCTCCATGTCATCGATCCCACCCTCTGCATCGACTGTGGCGCCTGCGGCATCGTCTGCCCGCCGGAAGCCATTCTTGACACGTTTGGCGATGTCTGCCGTTCGGTGAAAAAGAACGAATGGCCCAAAGCTGTCGTCATCGAGGAAAAGTGCATCGGTTCGGGCTGCGAACTGTGCATCAACATCTGTCCGTTTGATGCGCTGACCCTTCAGCACTCCGCCCGGATCGACGACTTCTTCGGCGTCAGCACGGTTGACGAAAAGAAGTGTACTGGCTGCCGCCTTTGCGAGGACGTATGCGGCTGGGACGCGGTTCACATCTTCCCGTTGAAGCATGAGATCCTGAAGAATTTCGAAGATCTCAGCGTCGAAGAGAAAGTCATCGTGACCCGCGCTCGAAAGATCAAGGAAGAGAGCGGCTTCGCGGTTTAGACGTCAACCGTCACTCCAGGCTGTTGATCCGGGCAGCGAGATCGAAGTCCCTTCTTGTTACGCCACCGGCATCGTGGGTGCTGAGCGTGAGACGCACGCGGTTGTAGACCCAGTTGACCTCGGGATGGTGGTCCAGCGTTTCGGCGATTGTTGCCACCTGAACGACGAATCCGAGTGCCGCCAGGTGATCGCGAAAGACGAATGCCCGCGCGATCGACGCGGTGCCCTGCGCGTCCCAACCCGGAACGGCCGCCAGCCCCTCGACGATGTGTTCGCGGCTGAGTGGGATACGTGTCATCTCCATCCTCCTGGTAAACCGTCTTTCGCGGTGCGTAGCATTCGGCCGCACTAGTATGGACGATTAATGAAGAGGGAACCGCTCGGGGAGAAGCGCGTTTC
>JANPDX010000325.1:0-2140 GCA_031431695.1 Dehalococcoidia bacterium | reverse complement strand
TCGGCGGGTACTACAGCGGCTCTCGGCCATCCTGGGAGAAATGAGTGACGCAGCAACTCGTTCGGTCATGGCGCTCGGCATGCTGGATGTAATTTCCAGCAAGGCCAAACTCGGGCGAAAGATGAAGGCCGCACTCCCGCCCCCTGGGGAGGTTCACACCTGGTTCAAGCCTTCCGGCGCCACGTCGATCGTTCGGGGCCGCCACCCGCTTCTTCGTGGTGACGTGGTGCCAACCAGCATCGATGTCGGCGGCGACTATGCGGCAGTGGTCATCACAGGCCCGAACACGGGCGGCAAGACCGTCGCGCTCAAGACCGTTGGCCTGCTCAGCCTCATGGCTCAGGCGGGAATTCCCGTCCCCTGCGATGAGGGCAGCACCTTCGTGTGTTTTCCGAGAGTGTTCGCGGACATCGGGGACGAGCAGTCGATCGAACAGTCGCTTTCGACGTTTTCGTCGCACATGCGCAACATTATCGCGATCCTCGCGAAAGCTGAGCCCGGGACGCTGGTCTTGCTCGATGAACTCGGCGCGGGTACCGACCCCGCGGAAGGAGCAGCCCTTGCCCGGGCCGTTCTGGAAACGCTGCTCGACCGCGGGTGCACGATCGTCGCGACCACACACCACGGCGAACTGAAGGTTTTCGCGCACAACGACCAACGGCTACGAAACGCTTCGGTCGAATTCAACGTAGAAACCCTGAGCCCGACCTATCACCTGACCGTTGGTCTGCCAGGGCAATCGAACGCGCTGGCAATTGCTCGTCGGCTTGGTCTCGAAGAGGGCGTTCTGCAACGCGCGAGCGACCAACTCGCCCCCGAACATTTTGAGTTCGAAAACCTCCTCGGCGAAATCCGATCGGAGCGGGCCGCGGCGAGTGAAGCTCGCCTCCGGGAGGAAGATGCTCATCGCGAAGCCGAAAGCCAACGCCTCGCACTTGCCGAACGCCGTGACGTAATCGAGCAGGAGCGCGCCGCCATACTCGCGGTCGCGCAACACGAGGCCGAAGACACCCTCGCCCGAATGCGGCGGGAAGTGGACGCCTTCAAGAGGCGCAGCGCCGAACGTGACTTCGATCCTCGCGGTGCTGACGAAACACTCCGGCTGCTCGATGCAGACCTTGAACACATTACGGCGGCGGCAAAACCGAAGCGCGCCATTCTGCCACCAGCCGCTTTGCGACGCGAAGTGTTGGCCGGCGACACGATTCACGTCCGCGACATTCCGCAACTTGGCGAGGCACTGACCGGCGTCGGCGATGACGGGCGCGTCGAGGTGCAGTTCGGCTCCCTGCGCATGAAGGTTTACGTCGATCGCATCGACCGCATTGAGCAGCCGGGGCCTACGGGGGAAAAAATCTCCGTGCCCACCGGTCCGCCGGTGTCGATGGAATTGGATCTACGCGGTCAGCGAGCGGAAGCGGCGCTTGAACAATTCGAAACGTATCTGGATGGGGCCTTCCGAGCGGGGCTGCCGTTCGTCCGAATCATCCATGGGAAGGGCACGGGAGCCCTTCGGGCAGCGATTCGCGAGGCACTTGCTTCCCACCCCCTCGTCAGGCGTTTCGAATCGGCCTCCCCGCAAGAGGGCGGCGAAGGCGTCACGGTAGCGCTGCTCGCGGGGTAGACTCGCGGCGTGAGCAGCGTACAGCCAGGATTTACGTTCCCCGAACCTCCAGTGCCTCTCGATGCCCCACTTGCCGCGCGCATGCGGCCCCGCAACCTCGACGAGTTCGCGGGACAGGAAGATGCGGTGGGCCCCGGGTCCATGCTGCGAGGGGCGCTCGAACGCGGCAGGCTGCCTTCGATAATCCTCTGGGGTCCGCCCGGGTGCGGTAAAACAACCCTCGCGCGCATCCTCGCTGGTGGCGTCGAGGCCGAATTCGTCGCGGTTTCCGCCGTTTCGTCAGGCGTGGCTGACCTGCGTAGGGTGGTGGCCGAGGCACGCGGGCGAAGGGAGTCCGGACGTCGCACCGTTCTGTTCATAGACGAAATCCATCGCTTCAACAAGGCGCAGCAGGACGTCATATTGCCATATGTCGAAGACGGGACCGTCACGCTCATAGGCGCGACGACCGAGAATCCGTCGTTCGAAGTCATCGCGCCGCTTCTGAGCAGAGCCAGGGTTGTGCGGCTAAAACAA
>JANPDX010000324.1:0-1607 GCA_031431695.1 Dehalococcoidia bacterium | reverse complement strand
CGGTACAGGCACAGCCATCGCGGAAAGTCCATGAAAACCACTGTGTCCGCCCGCTCGACCCGCATCTCCATGGTGCCGCCATAGTTGCCGTCGATGATCCAGCGTTCGCCCGCCACCAGTTCGGCTACCCGCGCATGCCATACCGCACGGTCCGGCTCCACCCACCCCGGCTGCCAGTGCTCGCGGTCGAGGTGGACCACCGGTAGCCCGGTGACCTTCCCGAGATGTCTCGCCAGGGTGGACTTTCCTGCCCCACCGCACCCGAAGATGGCCACTCGCTTCACGCCTACGGAGCCTGTTTGGCGAAAGTCGCCGCTGCGGCCGCGCCACGCAAAAGTCCGGCGGTAAGCGCTTCGCGTTCTGCCTCGTTGCGAACGTAAAACACCGGCGCCAGGTGGGCCGCAGCTGCAAGGTCTTTGCTAAGGCGCGGACCGTAAACGAATGAGTACGACTTCCGGAATGCAGCGGTGATTATCCGCTCTTTCATCGATTGCCCCGGAGTTGCTCCGCGGGCTTCGCGTCGCTTCCGGTTCTCCTGCGCGGGGAGGTCAAGGTGAACGATTATGTCCGCGCAGGCCGATAACGTTCGAACGGGCCCTCGATAGGCGCCTTCAACGACCCAGTTCTCGCCCGCAGCGATCTCCGCGACGCGCTGGCGGCGCGCCTCACGTCCATCTGGACGGCTGTCGCCGTGCCAGTACTCCTCGTCAATCGAGACGAATGGTAACCCCAGCGCCGGCGCCAGCAGCTTCGCCAGAGTTGTCTTTCCAGACCCGCTCTCCCCGAGGATGTAAACCCTCCGCATGGGCCGGGCCCCCGGCAGTCGTTCGTCCCGAATGTGGCGAATCCAGTGCTGGGCTTCGGTCTTGGAGGCGATAATCGCGACGTTGCGTCCCATGGCCGCAGCCTCCGCAAGCGTGGCCAGCGCGGATGCGCGCTCGCGGTCAGGAACGCGGCGTTCCTTTGTATGCCCATCCGCGAATGCGATGATCGGCGCTTCGCGGGCGAACGCCGCGGCATTCGTGCAAATCTCAACACCCGGTTGGTCGTGGTCTTCGAACGAACGTTGATATCGCTCCGGGACCTTGAGCACATCGCTCAGGCCATCCGCCAGCCGGTTTACCAGTGCGTTTGGTGAGCCAAAGACAAGCGCGTTCGCCATACATCGAAATCTAACCGCAACGAGCTTAAGAAGTCATGCGCCTTACCGTAACCGGTAGCGAAAGTCGCAATGGCTCGCGCCCTCCATGCGCGTTTGCGTCCGGTCGAACGCGAGGTCTGGCGCGATGCCCTCGAACATCGCGAAGTCCCGGTTGCAGGAAAGCAGAAACCCGAGGTCGCGGGCGCCCATTTCCTCGTACATCTCCATAAATTTGCACCGGGTGACATTGAATCCGAACGCGGTCGCGTCGTTCTCGACCACGTCCACGATCAGTGATCCTTCTCGCAGTACGCCGTTCTGGAATCGTTCGACAAGCGCGCCCATTCCGTCAATATTGTTCGCTTTGCGGGCCTCTTCGCCCTGGGCAAAGGCGATGTCGCGGATCGTCTTCCCGACGACCTCGTTTACGTGGTCTTCACCAAATTCGGCCTGCATCGCGCGGATG
>JANPDX010000323.1:0-2283 GCA_031431695.1 Dehalococcoidia bacterium | reverse complement strand
CGGCTTCACCGTCGTGACCGGCGGCGCGGGGAGTGTGGCCCTTGCATTCAACGAGACCTCGGAGAAGGACCTTCAGACGGCCGAAGTAATCGGCCTGCCGATTGCCCTGATCATCCTGGTGGTGGTCTTCGGGGCCCTGGTAGCAGCCGGCGTACCCTTGTTGCTGGGGGTCCTTTCCATCATCGTCGCGATAGGCCTGACGGCGATTATCGGGCGGGCGTTCGAGTTGTCCGTGTTCGTGGTCAACATCATCACCACGATGGGCCTCGCGGTGGGCATCGACTACTCGCTGCTCGTCATCCAGCGCTTCCGCGAAGAGCGTGCGAACGGACTGGACAGGGATTCGGCAATCATCAAGGCCGGTGGAACCGCAAGCCGCGCAGTGCTGTTCTCCGGGATAACGGTGGTCGTGGCACTTTCCGGACTCATCATCGTGCCGCAGAGCATCTTCCGAAGCATGGGGATGGGCGCGATCGTGGTTGTGGTAGCGGCGGTGGCGGCGGCGCTAACACTGCTTCCGGCGTCGCTGCGGCTGCTTGGGGATCGGGTGAATTCGGTCCGTATCCGGATCCCCGGACGCAGGAGCACCGAGCCGCGTGGCAGCTTCTGGGACTGGACCACGAAGCACGTGATGGCTCATCCGTGGATAAGCGTGGTCCTCTCGTCACTCGTCCTTATCGCGGCGACGGTGCCGTATGCGACCGTCCAGCTCGGTTGGGACGGGGTCAGCACATTGCCGGAAAATAGCAGCGCGAAGACCGCATTCGAACTGCTGGACAAGGAGTTCTCGGCGGGACTCATCAGCCCGGCCGAAATCGTGGTCGATGCCAAGGACGTGAGTGCCGCGGAAGTCCAGGCTGGCATTGCCTCGCTTGTCTCGATGATTGAGGCGGACGAAGTGTTCGGTGAATCGACGGTCCTCACCAGTAAGGCTGGCGACCTCGCGGTCATCCAGACGGCCGTCATTGGAGACCCGCAGGGCGAGGCGGCGCGCAAGGCCGTCATCCGGCTTCGCAACCAATACGTCCCGGATTCGTTTGGCAACGACTCGGCGAACGTGTACGTCGGCGGCAACACGGCCATGGGCATCGACGACACCGCCCTTATCAACGACTACACCGTACCGGTGATGGCGTTCGTCCTGGGACTGAGTTTCGTAATCCTGCTCGTGGTCTTCCGCAGCATCGTCGTACCGGTGAAGGCGATGATCATGAACCTCCTATCCGTCGGGGCCGCGTACGGACTGATGGTGTTGGTGTTCCAGCACGGGATTGGCGCGAACCTGCTGGGATTCCAGCAGGTGGAACGGATCGAAGCCTGGGTCCCGCTCTTCATGTTCGCCATCCTGTTTGGGCTTTCGATGGATTACCACGTCTTCCTTTTAACTCGCATCAAAGAGCGGTTCGACCGCAGCCACAACAACGCTGAGTCGGTCGCGTACGGCGTACGCACGACCGCCGGGATGATCACCGGCGCGGCGCTCATCATGGTGGCGGTGTTCAGCGGATTCGCCGCCGGCGAGATGGTTATGTTCCAGCAGTTCGGCTTCGGGCTGGCCGTGGCCATCCTGCTCGATGCGACAATCGTCCGAACCGTGCTTGTGCCGGCGAGCATGGAGCTACTGGGCGAGCGCAACTGGTACCTGCAGGCGTGGCTCCACTGGCTCCCGAAGATCGACATCGAGGGACGCTCGCACGCACCGGTGCGCGGCCTCGTGGCTGAAGCCTGACCTTTGCCTACTCTGGCCGGGGAGAAACAGGGACGCCTTCGGGCGTCCCTGTTTTGCCCTAGAACGGCCGTACTTCGCGGGCGTAATCACGGCCGCCGCGAATGGTCACGCGCATCACCGAGCCGTAGCGGGAGTCGTCTTCGATGAGTTCGATAACACCGGCGGCGATGTCTTCGGGCATGAGGATGCCGCCGACCAGACGGCTCATCTCCTCAACGCGCTCATCACCGGCGCGGCGTACGAGCGGCGTATCGACGAACGACGGGCAGATGGCGTTGACGCGGATATTCGATTCCGCCGCGAGGTAACCAAGCGATCGGCTGAAGTTCACGACCCCGGCCTTCGCTGCCGCATAGACCGGCGAATTCGGCATCGGCAGCAGGCCGCCCATTGAAGCCGTGTTGATGATGACTCCCGGCTTCCCGGCCCGGCGCATCTCGCGCACGGCAATCCGAGTGGCATCGATGACGGCCGTGAGGTCGATATGGACGACCTTGGCCCAGTCGCCCGGGTCTTCCGCGAACAGGTCTTCCCCACCGATGCCGGCGTTGTTG